>CAIOHY010000587.1 GCA_903858205.1 uncultured Cellvibrio sp. | reverse complement strand
TTGATAATTCACATAACGCAGGCCGAGATTACCTTTGATCGGTGTTGACAGGTCTGCGAATTCAAAGTCGCCACGTACATAAAACTCAGTGCGCTTTTCGTTAGACTCACTCACATCGTGATCCGCGAAATGACTGTTACGCCCCTTCATATCTTCATAGGGAATTGCACAACCGCCGCTACCATCTGCTGCGTTACCCGCAGAATCGCCCTTGGTCGACCAACCATCTGCACAGCCATCACGCAGGGATTGCGGATAGTTCTTCACCAGGTTGAGGCTTGGGAACAGGAAGCTCTGCACATCACCATTCAAAACCTTGCCATTGTAGTAATCGGAGAAGTCCACACGGTCATACAACTCCGGGCGATTCACCGCAGCAGAGGCAACACGTTGCTCATTGACCCAAGGAGTAGAGATAGGAGACCAACCGGCGTATTCGGTATCGCGCACGGTGAGTGTTTTATCGGTGTAATAAACACCACTCTTAACACCGGTGATGATGCCATCCAACGCGTATTCCACATCGATTTTAATGGCGTCTGCCGTGGCGTTATTGAGCTCTTCTTGCTGCATACCTGAACCGATAAAGACTTCGGGTTGGAATGCGGCTTGATCGATCCAACCGGTAAAGTCGGTATCACTCAGGAATTCAATACTGGGAACACTGCCACGCAAATCCAAATAATAGGGCAGCAACTTACCAACTGCAGCGGAACCACCACGGGTTTGGCCAGACATGCTGTAGTTATGCACCAACTTTTCAGAGTCGATATGTTGGTAATCCAGCTCGACCGTTAAACGATCGTTTGGCGTCAATGCCAAATTGAACGAGGTATCTTCAACGGTATTCTCGTTGTAGTTCCAACGAGTGATGTAGAGCAGCGGCACATCGCCACTGATTCCCTTACCAACACCCGATGTTAAATGCCCTCTTTCGTCAAAGGTGCGCGGGCGCCCTTCCGCAGATTGATCAAGCCAATCATGAGACCCGGCCATAAAACCTTTAAAGCCCTGAGCCGCATGGCCCACACGGCGCTCTTGCCACTCCAATGATGCTTCGGAATTGATGTGCTCCAAGGTTGCCGTAACCGTTTCATCGGTGTTAGCCCACTGCAGCGAGGTGGTAAAACCGGTGCGCTCGCGGTCGTTTTCGGCGGTACTCATATGGATTTGGGATGGCGTGTAATAAGTCACGCCGTCAGGCTGACCGGTAATGGCGGTGCCTTCATATTTAGGCACATAAGCCGCAGCATCATCTTCAGTGTACTGACCCGCACCATTCGCGACCTGGGCAGGAGTACATTCACGCCAATCACCAATACCGATCATACAAGGTGCAGACCACTGGCCAGCAACAACACCCGGCGATGGAGTACCCCATACGTCATAGGAGAAGGTATCGACAGGGCCGCGACTTTGGAAGTTACCCAGACCGACACCATCGCCACGGGATTGATACTCAGATTGAGATCCCGCTAACAAGAAACCAAATTTACCCGCACTGGTTTCCCAACTGTCGGCAAACAGCGCAGAGAAAGAGGGCGTGACTTCTTCGCGGTAATCGCCGTAATTCGCTTTTGCGCTGAATGCCAGCAAGCGCTCATCCGAATCAAATGGTTTACGGGTAACCAGGTTAACAGTACCTGCGATACCACCCGAGATCAGATCTGCCGTTTGGTTTTTAACAACTTCTACCGCACCCAACAATTCTGCCGGGAAATCTTCGTAGCTCAGACCACCCCATGGGTTTGCGCTGAATGCATCGCGTCCATTGATTTCTGAACGCACGCGATCCAAACCACGCACCAATACGCCAGTACCTTCATCTGCATAGTGCTTGGGATCATCAGAAGAAGCGAAACGTTCGATGGTGACACCGGGAACACGTTGCAATGCTTCAGTCACGGATTTATCCGGTAATGCGCCGATATCAGAAGCGGTAATAACATCTTTTACCGTATCCGCATTACGCTTTAATTCTTGCGCCGTATCGAGACTACTGCGCATACCTGTCACAACAACCTCTTCCAGATTTTCATCTTTTGAATTGGTGTCTTGTGCAAACGTGGGAACGCTCAGCGCCATAATTGAAACAGCGAGCAACGATTTTTTAAATCGTTTACTTGTCGTTTCTGTCATATTGTTTTTACTTGTAAACATATCCAACCCCTTAGTTGTTTTCTCTCGTATTAAACCCATCGATACACAGAAGCGGAGA
Organism: uncultured Cellvibrio sp.; assembly: GCA_903858205.1. Taxonomy (GTDB): domain Bacteria; phylum Pseudomonadota; class Gammaproteobacteria; order Pseudomonadales; family Cellvibrionaceae; genus Cellvibrio. The sequence continues at coordinate 8,877 of CAIOHY010000587.1, read as the reverse complement.
AGCACTGCGCATCTTAGTGAACACTCCACCTACTACTTTTTTACTGCTTTTTTACCAACACTTGCTTTAACCAAACACACTACTGTAAATGCTGCTGACGATAGTGACTCGGCGTCACTCCAACCGATTTCTTAAAGGCCTGGTTAAAAACCGATTTACTATTGAAGCCGCAACTTTTCATAATTTCGCCGATCGGTTTTTGGCGCAGTTCATCGTCAGCCAAGCGTTTCTTTGCCTCCGCAACACGGTAGGTTCCAATCAACTCAAAAAAATTCATATGCATTTGATTGTTGATGGTGCAGGACAACAACTTTGGCGAAACATTTAACTTAATCGCCAAGCGCTCTACCGTAATATGTGGTTCCAAATAGGGTTTGTTCTGCTCCATAAAATCCGTCAGTTTTTCCACCAACTGTTGCTGCGGATCATCCGGCTTAGGCTCGGGTGCAATAGTGTGCTCGATCTGGATATCAGAAAAACCATGGGAGTTTTTCAGCAAATAAACCACCAATACACTCATATAAATCAGGTAGAAGTGGCTTTCAAACTGACCCAAAAACTCCGCACTCAACAAACCTGTGAAGCGGGTATCGATGAGTGTCACTAACGTCCAACAATTAATGGCAAAAAAACCGATGACTAGTAATTTCAGCCATTGCAAATCCACCTTATTCAATACGCAGTGATGGGCGCGCAAATGGTGGATGTATTGATGCAACTGATAAGCGCACAGGGCACTGTAGATAAACAGCGACAAACGCTGCGCCCAGATCAGACACTCAAAATAGGGATCAGCCGTTACATGCGACCAATCCTGCAGGTACTGTAATTTTTGCTCGCGCGCCAACTGATGAAAAATTTGATAAATGTAAAACGGATAAATAATTGCCGGTAACAGATACAGCAGGTCACGCTTGGCTAAGGCAAAATCGCGAAAAATCGCTGCGCGGGTAAACCAAAACAACAAGGGGCCCTGCAAAAAAAACGTAAATCCGAATAGAAAGAAAAAATCAGCCGATACCAATGACAAGGTATCGCGCACATTAATGCTCCAATAGACCAGCGTATCGAAACTACGCAACGCGCCCAGCAAAAAAAACAGTGCCAACAGCTGCCAATAAACTCTTTTGATGCGCCCCTGCTGCTTGGTAAAAAACAACAGACACGCGAGAACCAATGCGAGAAAACCGCTGAACAAGAGCGAAATATCGTTGATATTAAATAGGGCTACTTCAACCATATCAGCCTACCCATAGCGCGGGTCATCATAGATAACGTATTTATATTTAACGCAGTTGCAATCTGCCCCGTACCGCCAGCTCCGACAATCTTCTTACTGATCATCGCATTCATGAGCCATGCATTACGCACCAGACACAGGGAGCCTTACTTCTGCGCACCTTAAATTATTGTTCGTCACCTGAACCAAAAGCCGGACCTTTGGTTCCATCAACTTACATCCAGTAGGACAACGTTGTCAATCGCATTTACAATTTTCCCGACCAACGCAAAAAATTGATCAGGAGGATGTAAACGAATTCAGAATTTTTTCCAGGGATGTAACTGTAGCGACCACGAGTTCTTGATCTAACGCGCGTGCGTGTTGGATCAATTCAAGTACTTTTTTTCGCTCGCTTGGTGCAAGCGCATCCGTTCTTACGCGCAGCTCTAGCAATTCCAGGCTCGAGCGAGCCACTGCATCAACCTTGTTGGCTAGCGATGTCCATTCAGGATGCTGAATCAACAGTGGTTGCAGCTGTTTACGATTAGCACGCCACAGTTCCAACTCTGCGCGAAGCGCAACATAGTCGGCATTCTCTTGCGGATTTTTGAGCCACACAGCCAACCGCTGGTTGAACTGGCGAATAGTTTCACTTTCTGCTGGCAAGGCGTCCGCCAATCGATTCAGCGGATCCGCTTTTGAATAAGTTTCGTAAGCCGATTTTTCATGTTGGCGATGGTAGTAATGTGCAGGCTCCAATAAATCCACAAACATTTTCACTGGTGCGATTTCATTTTTACCCGCCAACGTTTGTAATGCGTTCAGCTGTTGTTGCCGATGCAATAATCCAATCGATTTTTCTGCCCAACGCTCAACCGAATTCACGCGCGCATACATAGTGTTTTCATCTTGCAAATCCCGCGCCGACCAAAGGCGCTCCGCAATAATAAATCCACGCGGCCACACACGCAGGTCAATACTCTGCTCATTCACAATCTCAGCCCAGAGCGCGGCCTCACCGCCGAGTATTAATGCCTCTTGCTCTGCACTCAAATGTGTCACTGGTTCGGTTTTAGGTAAGTATTTTTGTGCAAAACGTTCACTGGTATTTTGCGCTTGCGCTGCCGATACCTTAGCGTCAATTTTTTCACCGCTAAGTGCATAAGGGGCATTACCCACAATTGCATAGCCGTGAATATTCTTCGCACTCAGGTTAACGCGAAACTCCACCGGTCCCATCCAGGTATCCAATGAAAATATCGCTTGTCCTTTCGCGTAACTTTTTACCAAAACTTCACGGCGGGATTTTCCGGTGAAATCAACAAACGCTTGCCGGATATTTTTATCATTACCGATAAAGGTAAATGTGCCGGTGACTGGCCTGCCCCGTTTACGCGGCATTTCAAAACGCCAGCTATGAATTAGCTCGTCATTCGCAATGTTTTTGATCACCAGGGGCTTGGGGGGAATAGGATCATTGCGATAGTGGTAAGCACCGGTTTGCGCCTGATCCAGATAATAACCCGTGGACAAAATGGCTTGAAAACCATGGCTCACTGCATCGCTCACACCGTCTGGCCCGCGCCACGAGTGAATAACAATATCGTTGGGCAAATCTTTGTGCTGGATTTCGTCCCAACCAATCATTTTGCGCTGATGTTTTTGCAAAATTTTCTGCAAACGTTGATTAAAATAGGCTTGCAGAGCGCGATGATCTTTTAAACCTTGCGTTTGCATAAACGATTGAATATCTGGATTGGTATTCCAATGTTCGGGATCAACTTCGTCGCCACCGATATGCACATACTCAAACGGAAATAGTTCGGTTACCTCGGCGATGATCGCATCAGCAAATTCATACACCTTTTCATTAGCCGGATTCAACGTGGGTTTGTGCACGCCCCAGCGATATTCCATCGCGTAAGGTCCGGGTGCTGACATCAATTCCGGATATGCGACAGCAATTGCACTGGCGTGACCGGGCATATCGATTTCCGGCAGCACTTGAATTCCGCGCGCCCGCGCATAGGCAACCACATCACGAATTTGTTTGCGTGTGTAATACTCACCACCGGATGCAAGCTTATGCAATTTGGGATATTTTTTTGACTCAAGACGCCAGCCTTGGTCATCAGTCAGATGCCAATGAAATATGTTGTATTTTGCGGCGGCCATAGCATCTATCTGACGCTTAATAGTGGCGACAGAAAAGAAGTGCCTTGAGGTATCCAATAATAATCCCCGCCATTTAAAACGGGGATGGTCACTTATACTGACCACAGGTAAAGAAATTGTTTTATCTGTACCGACCAGTTGCAATAGGGTTTCCAGCCCGCGCTGCGCCCCCACCGATTGCGTTGCAGTTAATTCAATTTTCGCAGCGGTGATATTGAGCTGATAGGATTCATCCCAATCCGCGATAAGGTTTGAAATCGGTTGTACATTCGCAACGCGAATAACCAATTGCGCTTTATTGAGCGCTGTTTTTTTCAACCGGAACGTCTGGCCAGTTTGCTGTTGAATCCGCTTGCCCAATGTTGTTACAAGCGCAGTTATTGCAGCAGATTTTTTGCCTTCCACTGCAAAATCTATTGTTTCACCCAATACCAATTGCCCCTGCTGACGCTCTACATTTTGCGGATAGGGCATCAATAGCAGTTGCTCTGTTTGGGCATTTGCCCAAACAGAACAGAACAAGCAGGTGATTAACAATAGGATTTTAGTCATCATTATTTTCAATTTTTTAGTTATGGCTTTTTATAGGCCACACAATCCACTTCTACTTTGCAATCCACCACCATGCTGGAGACAACACAGGCACGTGCTGGCGGGTTAGCGCCGAAATATTCCATAAAGACACGATTGAATGACATAAAATCGCGCGGGTCATTAAGCCATACGCCGCAGCGCACAACGTCTTCTGGGCCGTAACCGGCTTCCGCTAAAATGGCGAGCAGGTTTTTAATGGTTTGATGGGATTGCGCAACAATGCCGCCGTCGATAATTTCGCCGTTTACCATGGGCACCTGGCCAGACACAAACAACCAACCATCCGCACCCGCTGCGCGTGCAAATGGCAAATGCTGCCCACCAGTACCCTTTCCACCTTCAACGCCGTAACGTTTTATTTCTGACATTTTTTTCTTAACCTATTTAGTATGTGCCATGGATGAACTCCGTCATTCATTCGGAGACTCGCCGTAAATACATCCCTGTAGGCTCGAGCACAGCATCCATGCTGCGCACGGTCTCCGAACAAATGCCGGAATTCATCCTGCTAGAAAATTGCACGATTCAATTGATAAAAACCTATCAATAAAACCCAATTCTTAAATCACGTTGTCTTGCTAAAAATTTTCCCGCGCGAATTCCGGTTACTGTTTTTTGTGTGTAACTCAAAACACCATTTACCCAAACCGCTTCAATGCCTTCCGCCAATTGCTGTGGCTGGGTAAATGTGGCGCTGTCCTTCACTTTTAGCGGATCAAACAACACCAAATCAGCAGCAGCCCCCACTGCGATGCGGCCGCGATCATCCAAACCAAAACGGTCGGCAGACATACGTGTCATTTTGCGAATCGCTTCGGGCAAACTGAATAAATTCAAATCGCGACTGTAATGCCCGAGCACGCGCGGAAATGCGCCCCATAAACGGGGATGCGGTAATGGATCTACCGGCAAACCATCGGAACCCACCATCGTCAGTGGATGCGCCAGAATTTTTTGTACATCCGCTTCGCTCATCCCGTGATAGACAGCACCAGCAGGTTGTAATTTTTTTGCAGTGTCTTGCAAACTCAGTTGCCACTCGTTAGCGATATCCACCAATTTTTTTCCGCCCTGTTCCGGATGCGATTCACTCCAGGTAATCACAATATCGAAATCGCTAGTGACCTGTTGCAAATCCAGAGTGGATGAACTGGCACTGTAGGGATAACAATCGCAACCCACTGGATGAGTAGCTGCCGCTGTTTCCAATTTTTTTAGTACTTCGCCACTGCGACCCCAGTTGCCTGCACCCGCACATTTCAAATGCGACACAATAATAGGCGCTTTGGCATGCTCACCAATTTCAAAGGCTTCATCGAGCGCAGCAATAATTTCATCAAATTCAGTACGCAAATGCGTGGTGTAAACCGCGCCCGTTTCATTAAGCACTTCTGCTAATTTTTTCACCTCGTTGGTACTACTGGCGATAGCAGAGCCATAGGCCAAGCCAGACGATAAGCCCAATGCACCTTCATTCAGTGATTCGCGCAATTGGCTGCGCATTAATTCAATCTCACCAGGTGTTGCAACGCGGTCCAACCGATCCATATGGTTATTGCGCAGCGCCGTATGGCCAATTAATGCAGCAACATTCACCGCTGGCCGCGCAGCGTTAACCGCATTTTTGTAACTGGCAAAATCGGCATAACGAAAATCGTCCGGTGCGCCGAGCAAATTCATCGGGTCAGGAAGCTCACCGGTTAATGTCACCGGGCTTGCGCTGATTCCGCAATTGCCCACAATGACAGTGGTAATGCCCTGTGAAATTTTGGGCAGCATTTGCGGCGCATGAATTACTTGCAAATCATCGTGGGTGTGCACATCGATAAAGCCAGGAGCCAACACCAAGCCTTGCGCATCGCGTATTTCAATTGCATTCGCTCCAGACAAATCGCCGATAGCGGCGATGACACCATGTTGAATGGCAAGATCAGCGCTATAAGCCGGTTCACCTGTGCCATCAATAATCTGTGCATTGCGAATAATCAGTTCGAACTTCACCCACTGCCCCCAATCACGTTTTTAAAAACGTTTTTTATTTACGCTGAATCAAACGCAGCCATCAATCACCGAGCGGCAATCGATTATCGCCACCGCGATATTCATCCAAAGCAAATTTCACGCGGCGCAACAACTCTTTGCTTTCATTTTTGCGCGCAAGTGCCAATTCAGTAGCGAGAATATCGATCGCCAATAACATGCCGTAACGCGATGCCGATGGCTTATAAATAAAATCTGTCTCTTCAGTCACTACTGGCAGCACAATATGCGCCTTGCTCGCCAGTGGCGAATTGCTGGAGGTGAGCACAATAATCTGTGCGCCGTATTCGCGGGCGATATCAGCTACTTCCAATAGTTCCGGCGTTACACCGGTAACAGATAACAACACCAACACATCTTGTTCAGTCAGGGTTGCGGCCAACATGCGCAGCAAAACCGGATCATGGTAGGCAGTCACTGCTTTACCTAAACGTGCAATTCGGAATTGCACTTCATCGGCCAACATGGTTGAGCCGCCGCCCATACCGCCGATATAAATCAAGCGCGCGGCATTTAATAACCCCGCTGCTGCGCGGAAGTCTTCTTCAACAAAACGGGCGAGATTCGCACGCAGGGTCGATTCCACATCGCTGCAAATTTGCGTGTAAAACGCACTTTCTTCAACTGCAGGCACCTCGGATAAAAATCGGGTTCCTACTGCACTGGCTTGCGCGAGCTTTAATTTCAGATCGCGAATATCTTCACAGCCCACCGCTTTGGCAAAGCGCGAAATAGTGGCGATACTGACTGCGGCTTTCACAGCCAACTGATCAATACTGGCAGATGCGGCGAACGCGATATCATCCAAAATAGCATCGGCAATTTTTTGCTCAGTGGCGGAAAGGCGATCGCGACTGGCGCGCATGTGGTACACAATATCGAACAAGGCCGTCATAGTGTTTTCCAAAATCTCTTTACATAAATGCTGCGATCAATGACACAAACCCGAGCGCAACAATGGAAATAATGGTTTCCAGAACCGTCCAGGTTTTAAATGTTTGAGTCACTGTCATATTGAAATATTCTTTAATCAACCAAAAACCGCCGTCGTTAACATGCGACAAAATTAACGAACCAGCACCGGTGGCGATCACTAACAATTCCGGGTGAGGATAGCCGGCAGCCAAGGCGATGGGCGCAACAATTCCCGCTGCGGTGCTCATCGCCACTGTTGCAGAACCCGTTGCAATTCGCATGAGCGCCGCCACTAACCAACCCATCATCAAGGGCGTCAATGCCATATCGGATGAGATGGTCACAATTTCTCTTGCGATACCCGCTTCCACCAAAATACGATTCAATCCACCCCCAGCACCGACGAGCAAAGTGATACCCGCTGTGGGTGCAAGGCAGTCGTGACTGAATTTCAAAATCGAATCGCGATTAAATCCGCGTGCTATGCCGAGCGTGTAAAAACTCACGAGCGTGGCAATCAATAAGGCAACCACCGAATTGCCGATAAATAATAAAAAGTCATTCAATGCGGTGGCGGGTGCTGCAAGTAAATTTGCCCAGCCACCCAGTAGCATCAAAAATACCGGCAATAAAATGGTTGCGAGCGTAATGCCAAAACCCGGCAATTGCCGCTCGGTATCGGCGTGAATAAATTGTTCTTCAAGTGGATTGTGCGCAGGCAAGTGAATGCGCGGTGCAATCCATTTTGCAAAAATTGGCCCGGCAATAATCGCGGTAGGAATTCCCACCAGCAGCGCATAAAAAATTGTGCGGCCGACGTTGGCTTGATATTCACCTACCGCAATCATCGCAGCGGGATGCGGTGGCACCAGGCCGTGTACAACAGACAAACCCGCCACCATCGGCAAGCCGACTAACAACATGGAGGTGCCAGTGCGACGCGCGACGTTAAACGCGATGGGAATTAATAGAACAAAACCGACTTCGAAAAAAATCGGGAAGCCAACGAGGAAGGCGATAAACACCATCGCCCAGTGCACATTTTTTTCACCGAACCAACGGATCATGGTGCGCGCGATTTGTTCGGCGCCGCCTGACTCGGCCATCATTTTTCCGAGCATGGTGCCGAGCGCAACTACCAATGCGATATGACCAAGGGTTTTACCTACGCCAGCCTCATAAACAAACACCACATCTTTGGCGGGAATGCCGGCCATCAACCCCAACCCGAGTGACACTAGGGTGAGCGTGATAAACGGGTTGAGGCGGTAACGTGCGATCAACAATATCAGCGCGATAATGCTGATGGCGGCGTACACCAGTAACCACTGACCGGGGCTCAATGCGAATTCCATGAAAGCCCCTTAGAAAAATGTTTCCACGGCATCAATCACCGTGTAGTTATCATCGACCACCAACAGCTGCCGCCATTTATCGAACGTCAGGCAGGGGTGGGAAATATCCAGCGCGAGCATATCGCCCACTTGCAGATCGGCATCGGGCGCGATTTTCATAAATGCGTGTTGATCCATCATCGCCGTGAGTTGCCAATCGGCAGGTGCGGTAACAGGCGCTTCGCTGCCGGGACGGTAATGTTTTGCGGGGATAGGCAAGCCAGCATCAAACGCGGCATCGCGCTTGCCCAAGCCGAGAATGGCAAGGCCGGGTTCGGGGATGGAGAGCACATAGGCCCACAATTGCAGCGCAGGCAACAAGCTTGTTTGCATGCTGCGCGCAACGGGGTTGCTGGCGTGGATGCGGGCTTCCGCCGCTTTGTAGATACCCACGTCGTGAGTGAGATAGCAGCCGGGGCGCAGGATGACATCGAGCGGGCGATCCAGGGTTACATCAGTCCATTCTTCCGCCACCAAATCAAACCAGGCGGAACCGGCGCCGGTAAGTATGGCGGTATTGGTGGACAAACGTTTTTG
>CAIOHY010000586.1 GCA_903858205.1 uncultured Cellvibrio sp. | reverse complement strand
TCCCCGACGACCTCATGTGGTAACCCTATGTGGAATCCAATCCGCGCAGTGCTACGCAGTAAATCATTGCGCGGCATAAAAATTATTGCACTGAGTTTAATGTTGGTTCTCGTCTGTGCAGCACCAATTATGCTTTACAGTGTCTTCGGCCCCACCGATGGCAACCCCGTATTCTTTGGCTGGTTGTTTGCCGTAGGCGCTGTGCTTTCCCATGCGGGATTTTTAGTGGGAATTTTGCTATTAATTTGGGATGTGTATTTCGCAAAAAAATAAGGCCGTATGAATTCTCGCCTGAAAAAACACTTCGCAGTTCAATCAGTACGCGTGTCGGGTGAAAGTCGGGTAGCTGCCGTACCCGACTGGATGTATTTTTAGCAATACTCTGGGTTCACACAGGTTGGAGTAAATAAATGATCCTTAAAGAACTGCGTATTAGTCGCCATCTTTCCCAAGAGCAGTTAGCGCAAATGTCTGGTTTGAATGTCAGAACCATTCAGCGAATTGAAAGCGGCCATAACGCCAGTGTGGAATCACTTAAATGCCTCGCCTCTGTGCTTGAAGTGGATATAGCAACCCTAACCCAGGAGCGAATGATGATAGATAAAAATTCTGATGTGTGGCGCAACCAACCATTGTGGTTGAAATGGTGGTTTTTTATTAATTACCTAAGTTTTAAACCTTTGCGTAAATCCAGTGTGAGGGGCATGTTTTTTTGCCATGCTTGCGGATTCACACTCTGTGCGTTTGCGTGGTTTGACCCTAAAGCATTACCCGCTGGTTTGGCATTTTTACTTACCGCGTATTTTTTCCACCTATTGTTATGGCAGGGGGATAAATACGGTGTTTGGTACGACAAGCCGGATGACACACCTGCTTAGTCACCTTGATAGAAGCAGCAAGAAAATTCTTAGACTTGCTGCTTTTTTAATGCGTTGTTAAAACTCCCCCAAAAATCCGCCTGACTGATGCGCCCACAAATGCGCATACACGCCACCTAATGCGATCAATTCATTGTGTGTGCCCTGTTCGATAATCTGGCCTTTGTCCAATACGATTAATCGATCCAGCGCAGCGATGGTTGATAAACGGTGAGCGATTGCAATCACCGTTTTGCCTTGCATTAATGTATTCAAATTGGTTTGGATGGCGGCTTCTACTTCGGAGTCCAGCGCAGACGTTGCTTCATCCATAATTAAAATCGGTGCGTTTTTTATCAGTACGCGCGCGATGGCAATCCGCTGGCGCTGGCCGCCGGATAATTTCACACCGCGTTCGCCCACGTGTGCGTCATAACCGGTACGGCCTTCGTTATCGCTCAGCCCTAAAATAAATTCATGTGCTTCTGCTTGTTTCGCAGCGCAAATCATTTCTTCTTCTGTTGCATCAGGTTTGCCGTACAGCAGGTTTTCGCGAATGGAGCGGTGGAGTAGTGATGTATCTTGCGTAACCATTCCGATTTGCGCGCGCAGGCTTTCTTGTTGGATCTCGGCAATATTTTGCCCATCAATTAAAATGGCGCCGTCATCGACATCATAAAAACGTAATAACAAATTCACCAAGGTGGATTTTCCCGCACCGGAGCGGCCGACCAAGCCAATTTTTTCGCCAGCGTTGATGTGTAACTCAAAATTGTTCAACAAACTCTCGTCTTTTCCATAATTAAATCGCACCGATTTAAAATCGATTTGACTCTGCTGGATCAGTAGCGGCGGTGCATTGGGTTGGTCTTGCACTGCGCGTGGTATTGATAGCGTGTTTAGTCCATCGCGCGCGGTGCCGATATTTTCAAACAGCGCAGAGACTTCCCACATAATCCATTGTGCCATTCCGTTCAAACGCAATACCAAACCCACAGCGGCTGCAATGGCGCCGGTGGTGATTGCCGCGCTGGACCAGAGCCAGAGCGATACAGCAGCAATCGCAAAAATCAGCAGAGCGTTTATCCCCCATACTGCACTACCCAATAGCGTTGCTAGTCGCATTTGTGGATGTACGGTCGTTAAAAAATATTCCATGCCTTTTTTGGCGTAGTCGGCTTCGCGATTGGAGTGAGAAAATAATTTCACAGTCGAAATGTTGGTGTAGGTATCTACTAAACGGCCCGTCATATCGGAGCGTGCATGGGCTTGCGCTGCAGATATTTTGGCGAGGCGCGGTAAAAAATAATAAAGCAGGGCAGAGTAAGCAATAAACCAGGCGACCAATGGCATCGCCAAACGCCAATCGAGTGATGCAGCAAGAACGAGAATGCTGGTGAAATACACCATTACGTAGAGGAGAACATCCAACAGTTTCATGATGGTTTCGCGTACAGCCAGTGCGGTTTGCATTACTTTGGTAGCAACGCGCCCGGCAAATTCGTTTTGATAAAACTGATAACTTTGACCAAGCAGATAACGGTGCGCCATCCAGCGGATGCG
>CAIOHY010000585.1 GCA_903858205.1 uncultured Cellvibrio sp. | reverse complement strand
GAATATGTCCGATGACTTATTAATTAATCCCGCCCATTCCGCGTTTTAACAGCGGTGAAATGACCAATAAAAATAATCCAAACCCGACACCAACGAGAGCAAGATATTCAAACAAACTCGTGTAGGTAGCGAGCATAGCGGCGACATCGGATTTTGCAGATGTGTCAATTGAAGCCAACTTGGATAAACGCGTTGCAAGGGTTTCTGAAAGCGCTGTTGCCACAAACCAGGTGCCCATGCTGACACCGACAACGCGCGGAATGGATAACTTGGTTACTGCCGATAAGCCGATTGGCGACAAACATAATTCGCCGGTGCTGTGGCAAAAATACGCGAGCACAAACCACAAAGTGGCGACCTTGCCCAAATCATTCGGAAATTGCGCGCCCAGTACCAGCGCCGCAAAACCCAAACCCGCAAAAATAGTTCCTATCGCAAATTTTACCGGTGTAGAGGGGTTCAGACCGCGCGCTGCCAACCAGGGCCACAGTAGCGCGAAGGGAACTGCTAACAACATAATAAACGCGGGATTCAGTGCAGCAAATTGGCTGGCGCCGATGGTTGCACCAAACACGTCGCGATCCAACACGCGGTCAGCAAAAAGTGTCATTGATGCAGCAGATTGTTCGAACAGCGACCAAAAAACAATGGTTGAAACGATGAGGATCATCAATACCAGCGTGCGCGTAAATTCAACGCTGCGATGGCGAGCAAATCCGTAAATAATAAATCCCAAGAGCGCGAGTAGAGCCGCATACAACCAATATTCCGTTGCATCGTCAGACACCTTAAACACCTGATTCTGTGTCAACACACTGCCGATACCGACAACAATAACCAGCGCAGTAAGAGTGAACACCGATTTTTTGGATTGCCAAGGATTGGAGTGGAGCATGGCGTAGGCAAGTATGCCGACAACGCCCAAGAGCAAGAAAATATTTTGCGTGATGTGAACCACTGGCTCACTTTGTACCAACCACCATACCAATGGCAATGCGACAATGCTGCCGATATAAATCCACCATTCCTGTTTAATTCCTACCAGCTTTGTGGACAACCATTCAGGGTTGGGAGACTCCGCATAACCTTTTAAATAACGTTGGCCGAATAAAAACGTAATCAAGCCAAGAATCATACCTATGCCCGCCAAACCGAAGCCGTATTTCCAGCCATAGGTTTCGCCCAACCAACCACACACGAGAGTCGCCACTAATGCGCCAACATTGATGCCCATATAAAACAGGGTAAATCCCGAATCGCGGCGCGGGTCATTTTCTGGATACAACCTACCAACAATCACCGAAATATTGGGCTTTAAAAAACCGACACCAATAACGATAAATGCAATCGCTGTATAAAAAATATTGAGTGCAGCGGTATCTTGTTTGGTCACTTCTGAAGCGAGCACAGTTCCCGCCGCTAAGACTTCACCTGTTGCCAAGGTCAGCGACTCAGTTAACACAGTGCCTGCTGCATAATAAACAGCTTGTTGACCTTCGAATGCCATTAAGAAATGACCAATAACCAGCAAAATTCCGCCAAATAAAACGGCACGGCGGCCACCTAGATAACGGTCCGCAATTAGCCCCCCAATTACGGGTAAGGCATAAACCAATCCGGCGTAGGCACCCAGAATATCCAGCCCTTGGTTATCGGAAAACAAATGGTATTTTGTTAGATATAACAGCAGAATAAATTTCATGCCGTAAAACGAAAAGCGCTCCCACATTTCGGTCGCGAAACAAACGTACAACCCTTTGGGATGGCCGAGAAAATCACTACTAGTACTGTTCATATAGGCAACTTTGTTATCAATTTTACGAAAGACGATTGACCCGCTGTTTTACAACCTATCACGATCATTCGATACTCGATAGACCTTATTCAGGTTTCATCAACTCTGCACATCCTGTACCGCCCTAAAACACGTTGACGTTAAATAAAAGCCACGAGCAATTCTGCTCGTGGCTTTCAGGATTGCGATCTATAACCGATCAATCAGGTGTCATCTCAGACTTCACATCGATTAAATTTTTAACGTGTATTCAAGATAAACAACACGCCCGGTATTGTCGTAGAGGTCATAGTGCGGCTCTTCATACAAACCATTGCGATCAAAAACCGGATCCTCATCCGTCAGATTAGTCGCGCCCACTTTTACTCGGCCCCAGGCATCGGCGTCATAGGTATAGGAGGCTTTAATGGTTGTCCAGCTTTTTAAATCTTTGTCACTGGTATCCAAGTAGGCCTGACCCGAACTGCTAAAGGCAATAAAATCTTGCTGGGAGGATGCACCGATATAATCAGTCACTATATCGATCGAATGCTTATCCAAACTCCACCCTAAGGCTAGCTGGGCACGCATATCAGGCTGCAAGTTAAAACCGGCGGTATCTTGTAGCGAACCACTAAAATACCCTGGCTCTTTGTAATCCAGCGTGTGCGATACAAACAGGGTCGAGGTGAAACGCCCTGCATCGGTATCAATACCTGCTCTGATTTGCAGATCCAGCCCGGACGTTGAAAGTTCACCATTGTTCACATAAGCGCTGTGTACGATAGGTTTACCACCGCTACGATCGACATAAGTGTTGGTAGCAGGATTGAATTGATAGCCCGCAACTTCCGCATAAAATACATCTTGCGTAGCCGGCTGGATGATGACGTTGCTGATATCGACAGTCCAATAACTTACATCGATCGTCAAATCATCTGCTGCTTCCCAATTGCCGCCCAGACTAAACGAGTCTGACTTTTCCGCGTCGAGATTTTTATTGCTGTAAAAATACGTATCGATCTGCGTACTGGAACAATCTTCCGGCGTTATGTTGTTTTTCGCGCAGGTGAATTGATCTGAAGCCGTTTCTGCCGAAAATGCGGTTGCACCATTGATTTCATCCAAACCGGGAGCGCGAAATCCGCGTCCGATACGCGAGCGCAACACAAATGAGTCAGTAACTTGCCAGGTGCCTGCAACGGTAGGCGATGTCGCCGAACCAAAATCACTGTAAGAGTCGTAGCGCACCGCGGCATTTAATTCGATGGTGTCACTCACAGGAAGGACTGATTCAGCAAATAATGCAGTGATATCGCGACTGCCGCGCGCGGAGTTACCCGAGCTACCACCGACAAATCCACCTTCAGATGCGCGGTCATAATTGTTTTGATAATCCAGTGATATTTCTTCAACGCCAACGAGTGTGAGCACTTCACCCGCACCAAACCAGTCGCCAACTCCGAATTGCAACTGAGCATAGGCTTTCATCATTTCGCTTAAATTATCTTGCGTAGTCAAAGCACTCATCGCTTGCGCGCCCGCTTCCGAGAAGGGGTCAATACCTTGATTCATAACATAGTCGAGGCCGGTGTAAGACAAATAATATTTGCCGTATTCTTTGGCATCGTAACGGCTATTTTGCACATAGACTTCATAGCTCACATCATCGGTAGCATCACCGCGCAGGCCGAATGTGGTATCAAACTGAGTGTCAGTGGTGAAGTTATCGCGCAAGCCAACATTGGTCCAACGATAGTAGCCGGTCAGCTCGTAGTTATCGCCAATAAGCCCCTGTGCTTTTAACGCTTCAATATCATAAGGAACGTCTTTGTAATCCGCAGGCATCTTGTCCCATGTCGCGGCAGCGGGGGCAAAACGACCGAAGGATTCAACGCGCGAAATAATTGAGCGCGCATAAAATTCGGTTGTATCGTTTACATCGTAAGTGTAATTCACGTACACGTTCGTTTTATCCAATTCTGCTTTGTTCGCAGACACATCAGCAAAACCATACATACAATAGGTATTTTCGTTCAGATCAGAATCAGCACCCCAATCGATGTCTGCATCCACAACGCCAAGAAAACCATTGCCTGCCGCACAACCATTTGCTGCCTTAATGCGGTCATAGCCTGTGTCTGGATCATAAATCGCAATCGATTTTCCGTAGATTGAATAGCCGATAGTATCAACATAGGCATCGATGACTCCGTCACCATCGACGTCACGGGTTTTGGGTGCGGTGTAACTGCGGTCACGATCAAAAATAGGATCGCGTGTACTTTTTTCTATCGCAAAAGTCAGGTTGCTGTTTTCGCCATCAACCCCGGCCAATAAACTCGCACTCAATTCGCTGCCGTCGTCGCGCGATCGATCACCGCCACGAATTTTAAATTCAACACCATCAAAATTTTCACGCAGATGCATGTTCACAACACCCGCAACCGCATCAGATCCGTACACCGCAGAAGCGCCATCGGCCAATACTTCAACACTTTCCACGGCGGCCATGGGCACCATGTTAATGTTGGTAGTTGAAGCGCCAAGATTGGGGGAGCCAACCATGCGGCGGCCATCCAGCATTACCAAGGTACGAAAATCTTCTAACCCGCGCAGATTAATTGTCGCGTTGGATTGCGCCGAACTTCCGGAGCGTTCACTAAAAGATCCGAACGAGTTCAAAGGCGAGCTGCGCAACACATCCGCGATGGTCAGTGAGCCAAGCGCATCAATTTGCTGCCGCTCGATTTGCACTACCTGACCACCATTTTGATAATCGCTGCGCTTGATGCGTGAACCAGTCACTAGCGTTTCTTCAATATTTTCATCCGCCGTCGGCGCTGATTGCGCCTGAACAGACGCCACGGATCCCAGCAACCAGGTAGCAATCCCCAAGGTCACACACTTTACTGATAACGATAATGGATGCTTCTTATTCATCTACTCACTCCCAAGATAACGTGTCGAAAAATGACAACTCAAATCGTAATGACAAACGCCCAAATTCCTGACTAAAAAACGCTTTTAGAAAGTAGATGTTAATCACCAGAACTCACAGCCCCTTTATTGCACAACTACCCAACACATTGAATTGATACCGATCAAAAACTCACAGTGAGGATTGCGGTTTTCATGCCAATTCTCGGCGATAACTAAGGTCGCACGAATGGCCATCGAATTTTTTGTTGAAGTTCATATTTAGCGGAGGAGGCACCCCAAACACGTCACATCCAAATTCGTTATATTTCTTTCCGATCTTAGCCTAAAGCCTAGTAGACATTTCGGTATGCACCACAAAGCATCACAAAAATGTGCGATGCCAATCCGCCAAGAGTCAAAAATGTGCACAGGCGCACGAACCGAAAAACATTCTCAATAACCGGGGCACGATATCCACGCCCACGAATACTCATTTCCATACCCGGGAAAACTTGTCCAAAAACGCGATTTTAGTCAACAGACTCCGTCTGAGGCCAACCAGCACTGCTTTTTAATACCGCCATTCCATCCCCCGACGTATTAGCCTGTAGCGCGCTTATTTTGTTAGGAGGCTGGGTGTGAGACGAGCGCTCCAGCGCGTATACTGCAGGCCTTTTTGCCGCAATAGTTGAGGAATAAGCATGTCGAAGTTTTGGAGTCAGGTGGTGCGCGAACTGGAGCCCTATGTGCCCGGTGAGCAGCCACAAATTGATGGTTTGATCAAATTGAACACCAACGAGAGCCCCTACCCGCCCTCGCCCAAAGTGATCGATATGATGACCCATGACGCTATCGACCGCTTGCGCCTCTATCCTGACCCGAATTCCAAGAAGCTGAAAAGTACCATCGCTGGTTATTACGGAGTAACAGCAGAACAAGTGTTCGTCGGAAATGGCTCCGATGAAGTTCTGGCGCTGTTGTTTATGGCTTTTTTCCAACAGGATAAACCCCTGCTGTTCCCAGACATCAGTTACAGTTTTTATCCCGTCTACTGCAAGTTATTCGGTATAGAAGCGCAAACTATTCCACTGCGCGACGATTACAGCATTCATTTTGAAGATTACCCGGCCACCAACGGCGGAATTATTTTCCCGAATCCCAATGCACCTACCGCGATTGGCAAACCGCTGGCCGAGATCGAAGCACTGCTGCAGCGCAATACCGAATCGGTCGTGGTGGTGGATGAAGCCTATGTGGATTTTGGTGCAGAAACGGCCATTAGCTTGGTAGATAAATATCCCAACTTGTTGGTCGTGCAGACGCTATCCAAATCCCGCTCACTCGCAGGAATGCGTGTCGGCTTGGCTGTGGGCCACAAGGATTTAATCGACGCGCTGGATCGCGTTAAAAATTCTTTTAATTCTTACCCATTAGATCGGCTTGCAGAAGCAGCAACCATAGTTGCTTTTGAAGATGATGCCTACTTTAAAAGTTGTCGCGATAAGATTATCGCCACGCGGGATTGGACAATAAGCGAATTGGACAAGCTCGGCTTCAAAACCCTGCCATCACAAGCCAATTTTGTATTCACTGAACCGCTCGGTAAAAACGCGGCCGATGTTGCGCAGTATTTGCGTGATCACAAAATTCTGGTGCGCTACTTTAACAAACCGCGCATCAATCAATTCCTGCGAATTACGATAGGTACGGATGCCGAAATGCAGGCACTGATTGACGTGTTAAAAACGATGTAGTTTTCGCGCAGCAGTGTGAATTTCTTGCACAAAAAAGCCCGGAGTTTTTCCAGGCTTTTTTCAAACAACTCATCTGGCGATAGATTACACACTGGATATTTGCGTATTTTCGATAGAAAAATACTTATCCATACCAGTCCACGCCAACAATTGCGTCACTTCTTTATTGCAATTACATAAACGAATATCTTCGCGCGCAGAAGCTTTGCGCTCCTTAAAAAGCAGCAGCATTCCCAGCCCCGTCAAACTCAATGCCGGTGTTTCTTTGAGATTAAATTCAAACTCTTTTACATCAGCTGAGTCTGCATCATTGAGCAACCGGCTCCACTCTTTGCGCAAATCGTTGTCGATATTGCCGTGAATGCTCACACGCAAACCACGGCCATTATTAATGCGCACCCAATCCATAGTGGCAGTATCGGAAAACATGATAGGTGCTGATGCGCTGGTGGTTTTGGGTGCAGGTGTTTTCTTTGCGGAATTAGTCGCCCCAGCTTGAAAGCCGGTCTTAATTGGAATGTGCGCACGCGGCATTGCGATAGATGCATGAGCAGCAGACGTTGGCGGCATTAGCGGTTTGGGTTTGGATTTATCAACCCAGCCTTCAGGCACCACATCATCCCAGCTGCTGTCGACTTTGCCATCACCCACAACATCTTCGATGACGCGACCCGCAGTGCGTTTTACACGCGCCTGCTCATCATTGGCGCGAACGACTTTTTGCTCACCCACGAAAGGAACCAGATGGCGCATGCGCCCCCCTAAAGTGCGACTGATGTTTACCCTAATTTTAGTGCACATACCTGTAAATGCGAGCCAGCAAACTTGCTGTTAGCTATTCCCACTCGGCTCCCGACAACCCCGGTTTTCGTAAGCAGTGCTCAGCGCCTCTAATCAACACATATTATTGGCACAGATTTCATTAACTGCACAGAAGGCGTTCCCGCATGGGAAGTTTGGAAACACCGGTGTTCTGAATCTATCCACTCTTCACAACGCTTTTTATTTATAGCGAAAATTCTCTAGCTTTTTAGTATAAAAAAAATCTTCGCTAAACGTTTTTGTTGTAAAGTGTTGATTCGATGTAAAAATTTGGGAAATGCAGGCCCCGGAAGAGCGGCCACAAGGTTAGATTTTTAGTGATAGTGATCCGCCGCATTTAGTGGCTACGCCTCCGCAGCGGGATGCACTAAACGGTGACGATCACCCAAATTGAGCGACTATGTATAAGAGTGAATCAGGGCAGCCAAAGAATGCTGCCATAGACCTAATCAAAAAGTTCCAGCAGCTTTTTACCGATGTAAATCACAAACAAATTGCCGAGCGTCTAGTGAATTTGGTTATTGCCAAAGAGACCATTAGCCGCGCCGTATTAATCGTTGAACGCAATCATCATCTCTACGTTGAAGCGATAGCCTCTTCCACTGCCGATACCCCTTTCGAAAACGGGGTGGCCACATCGCTGAGCCGATTAACCTTTTTACCCCATCAAGCGATCTATCAGGTGTTTGCCTCTGGCTGCGCGACCACTCTGGATGATCAGGCAATCCGTACACTGGGCACGCTGTTTACTCCCAAAGGTACTCGCTCCTGCTTTTTACGCCCGATCCAAGAAAACAATAAAACTATCGCGGTGTTTTATATGGAGTCGGCGCAGGAATTATCGCAGCTGCAAAACGCGGTTAATGAATTGGACACCATCTGGACTTTCAGCTCGCTGCTCGTGCGCCAAGTCATCGATATGTGGCACCACGAGGAACAAGCCGAACGTTTCCATCTCGCTGAGCAAGCGCTTTGGGCGAGTGAAACTTATCTGAATGCGATTTTGCGCTACTCACCGGCGTTGATATCGGTGAAAGATCTGGACGGCAACGTCGTACTCGCCAG
>CAIOHY010000584.1 GCA_903858205.1 uncultured Cellvibrio sp. | reverse complement strand
TTTAGCGAGAAAAATGGGCGCATTGGCAATCAATCATCAGAAATCCGTTTGATGTGTAAACTGGGCTAAAAATACAAAACCCCACTTTTTTAGGGTGGGGTTTGTCAGCAATCTGAGCCCTCAATTACGAGGGCTTTTTGTTGTTTTCTGCGGTTAGAATTTTGGCAACTCATCCAGTGTGATGATATTGCTGTGGTTGTAAACCTTGGTTTTGTGCGCGTTGGTGTTGTAATACTCACCGGTCCAGAAATTATCTTTGCTGGTTACTCCGGCGGCAGTGTTGCTGTCATTCCACACTACAAACCATAACCACCAGGCGCCGTCCTTACTGATTAAATCCGGGTCCGGAATATTACTGGTTTCGCTCAGTGCCACCAACTTTGATTGAAGCGGAAATTTTTTCACTTGGTTATAGGTATCGATTTGCGATTCGTAATTTTTCTCGCCGTCGTAAATGTCCTGGCTGACAATATCAACATAAGCATCACCAGGATACCAAGCTGCACTTTGGCCATTCCATACCCAAATCAAATTGTGTAAACCATGATGGTTTACCATGCGGTCATAAATGTGGCGCCACAAAATGGTTTGGGCATAGGCGGGTGGTACTCCATCGGTGCGTGCGCGCCCCCACCAGAACCAACCGCCTGAGGCCTCATGCAGCGGTCGCCAGAGTACTGGCACACCCGCGTCCTGCAATTTTTTGAGCTCCCCTGCGATTAAGTCAATGTCGCGTTGCATGTTGGTAAATGCGGTTGACTGAGTGTCAAGTTTTCCATCGCGGATCGGAATTTGGAATTTGGTTTTATCGGAGTAAAACTCGCGCGTTGGACCTGTTCCGAGCGGGTCTCGCCAATGCCAACAGAAAGTGACCAAGCCGCCGCGGTTCCAATGCGCTAGCGCCTCAGCTGTTTGGTTTTGTCCAGAACCGCCAAGGCCGAGGTTCATGTAATCGTATCCCATGATTGCAGGCGCTTTTCCGGTTTGGTCCAGCACCCGTTGGTACATATCGATGCTGTCCTGCCACGTAAGATCTTGCTGACCCGAAAGGGTTTTGGTGCCCCAAATGGAGCGCAAGTAGTCATAAACGATTTGAGCCGTTACGCTTGCCGCCGGGTTTACCAGATTTTCTGACGCAGTAGTTTGGATGCTGGAGCGATTGGTGGGGCAGAAGTCGCTAGCGATACAAATTTTGCCGTTCTCATAGCCCCAGCTGTCGCTATTTGTTGCGCAGTAATTCCAACTGGTTGTGCCGATGATACAACCTTGAAAATTGCCTTTATCCGGATCTACGGCGGAATTTCGCACAATACAACTCGCATTCTTTTCCCAACCCCAGCCGTCTCCATCACCATCATCACCAGCAGCGGTGCAGTAGATAGTGCCGTTTGAGGCATGTGTAGCTTCGCTTGCGCGGCTGCTGGCAGAGCTACTTAATGATTGGCTGGAGCTGCTGCTTGCTGTGGATTCGGGCGCAGAACTTGCCGGTTCGCTGGAAACACTTTGTGTGGATGATATCGACGAGGCGGAGCTTTCGATTGGCTTCGAGGACGCTGGTGTAGTTGATCCACCACCACCTCCACACGCCGTTAACACTAATGCAACACTCAAGCATGCTGCACCTCTAGAAAATTGGATTGAACTCTTCATTAGAACTCCGAGCTTATTATCATTTTGGGATGGTGGTTTGTTAACCAATGTAACCGGTTACTTGTTGAAGTATACAGACGCCAACTGCTTTCAGATAGTCTGACTAGATACTAGTCACAGGAAACCTGGATTTTTCAGCCTGAGGAGATGAATCAAAGCTTGCCGCTACTCGCGAGCTACTGTGTGATTTGGCCTCAAGCGCCATCTCATGTAGAATGCGCGCCTCGCTTTTTCTGCCTATTTTCAGGCCTAAACCCAGACTAGATTGCGCATCATCATGGAAATTAACCCCTTATTACTTGCCCTGAAAGATCTTACCGAGCGCACAAATGTGCTTAGGGGGTATCTTTGACTACGATCTCAAAAAAGAGCGTCTAGCTGAAGTTGAGCTTGATCTCGGTGAGCCGAGTGTGTGGGACAAGCCGGAGCGTGCCCAAGCCTTGGGGCGCGAGCGGGCCGCTTTGGAAATGGTGGTAAAAACCATTGATGATCTGGATAACGGCGTGCGCGATTCGCGCGAACTGCTCGATATGGCTGTGGAGGAAGACGACGAATCCATGGTTGCCGATGTGCAAGCTGAGCTTGAGCGTCTTGATAAACAATTAGGCGTGCTGGAATTCCGCCGGATGTTCTCGGGCGAGACAGATGCCAACAACGCTTATCTGGATATTCAATCCGGATCCGGTGGTACTGAAGCGCAAGATTGGGCTGAAATCGTTTTGCGTATGTACTTGCGCTGGGGCGAGGCCAAAGGTTTTAAAGTCACTCTTGAAGAAGTGTCCGCTGGTGATGTGGCCGGCATTAAAAGCGCCACCATTTATTTTGAAGGTGAATACGCTTTTGGGTGGTTGCGTACTGAAACCGGCGTACATCGGTTAGTGCGTAAATCGCCATTCGATTCCGGTAACCGTCGCCATACGTCATTTTGCTCGGTATTTATCTCCCCGGAAATTGATGACAACATCGAAATTGATATCAATCCCGCCGATTTGCGTATCGACACCTACCGCGCCAGTGGCGCAGGCGGTCAGCACATTAACAAAACGGATTCGGCGGTGCGTATTACGCATATTCCAACCAATATTGTGGTGCAGTGCCAGAACGAGCGTTCGCAACATGCCAACCGCGATAAAGCCTACAAAATGCTGCGTGCAAAAATGTACGAGCAGGAAATGCAAAAGCGCAATGCGGAAAAGCAGGCGATGGAAGACAACAAATCCGATATCGGTTGGGGCAGCCAAATCCGTTCTTATGTACTGGATGATTCGCGCATTAAAGATCTGCGCACGGGTGTGCAAACATCGAATACCCAGGCAGTGTTGGACGGTGACCTCGATCAATTTATTGTAGAAAGCCTTAAGGCCGGTTTGTAATTGTAGGGGCGCCGCTTGCTGCGCCCAAAAAATTTTTAATGTAGGGGCGCCGCTTGCTGCGCCCTAATGTTTAACAACAGGGCGCGGCAAGCAGCGCCCCTACAAAACAGTGAAGACTATGAGCAACGAAATCCATTCAGCCCCAGATGCACATGATGAAAATAAATTGATCGCCGAGCGTCGTCAAAAGTTGGCGGCGATCCGCGAAAAAGGCAACGCATTTCCCAATGATTTCCGTCGCGGTGATAAAAGCATTGATCTGCAAGCGCAATTCGGTGAGAAGACCAAAGAAGAGTTGGAAGCGCTGAATCATGTAGTGAGCGTTGCTGGTCGCATTATGGCGAAGCGCGGTCCGTTTATGGTGTTGCAGGATGGCGAAGGTTCTGTCCAATTGTATGCCGATAAAACGGCGCAAGAAGTTATTAAAGATAAATGGGGCCTGTGGGATATTGGCGATATCGTCGGAGTTAAAGGCGCATTGCACAAATCCGGCAAAGGTGATTTGTACGTGAATTTGGAAGAGTTTCAACTACTCACCAAATCCTTGCGTCCGCTGCCCGATAAATACCACGGGCTGAGTGACCAGGAAATCCGCTATCGCCAACGCTATGTTGATCTGATTGTAAATCCGGAAGTGCGCGATACTTTTCGTTTGCGTTCACAGTGCATCAGTTTCATCCGTAACTACATGAGTGGTTGTGGTTTTATGGAAGTAGAAACTCCCATGCTGCATGTGATTCCTGGCGGCGCATCGGCCAAGCCGTTTATTACCCACCATAATGCATTGGATATGGAAATGTTCCTGCGTATCGCGCCGGAATTGTATTTGAAGCGTTTGGTTGTGGGCGGTTTTGAGCGCGTATTTGAAATTAACCGCAACTTCCGTAACGAAGGTGTTTCAACTCGCCACAATCCAGAATTCACCATGATGGAATTCTATCAAGCCTACGCTGATTACAAAGACCTGATGGATTTGACCGAAGATTTGCTGCGTAAGCTGTGTGTTGAAGTGACTGGCGAAACTACGCTGAAATATCAAACCAGCGAATACGATTTTGGTAAGCCGTTTGTTCGTCTGTCAATGTTTGATTCTGTATTGCACTACAATCCGCAAATTACCGCAGAACAATTAAGCAGCGTTGAAGGTGCTACCAAAGCGGCAGAAGATTTGGGTTTAAAAATCAAACCAGGCACTGCCCTCGGAAAAATCCAAACCGAAATTTTTGAAGAAACCGTTGAGCATAAATTGGATCAGCCAACATTTATCACTGAGTATCCGATCGAAATATCACCGCTCGCACGCCGTAGCGATCACAACCCTGCAGTAACAGACCGCTTTGAATTCTTTATTGGTGGGCGTGAATTGGCTAACGGTTTCTCTGAGTTGAACGACGCAGAAGATCAGGCTGAACGTTTTATGCAGCAAGTTCGTGAGAAAGATGCCGGTGACGATGAAGCTATGCATTACGATGCTGATTTTGTACGCGCACTGGAATACGGTTTGCCACCAACAGCAGGTGAGGGCATTGGTATTGATCGCCTGATTATGCTGTTTGCCAATGCACCTTCAATTCGCGATGTATTGCTATTCCCGCATATGCGACCCGAGTAAGCGATGCTGCGGAACAATAGCGCCTTTGGGCGCTATTTTTTTTGCTGGAATATTTAATGAAATGGTGGATATTGCGAGCTAAATATTGAGTTGATTTTTGGTGAAAGCAAACGAAAAAACTTTGCTCAATTACGTGAACTGTAATTCTTGAGGCAATTCTACAAGCATTGGCTGTTTGGTATTTGGGCATGCAAATTCCAAGCGATAAGCCAATAATTGCAAGCCAGATGAGGCTTTCGAGCCGTAGAGCTTGTCGCCTACTATCGGATAACCGAAATTGGCGAGGTGGCGGCGAATCTGATGTTTGCGTCCTGTTTCGATATGCACATCCAATAAGGTTTTATTATTTTCTGCGCGGACTTTTTTAATGTGGGTAACAGCAGATTTTCCATCCAGCTGATCATTCAGTGTTAGCCCTGTGGTGGGAAGATCGCAGTTACCCACTACCCAAGCCTGATAAAATTTACGCATATCGCGCGCTTGGAAGAGGGCGGATAACTTTGCGGCGCTTTGGCTGTCGTGCGCGAGGATGATTAGGCCCATCGCATCGGCATCCAATCGATGCACTAAGAGGCACTCCCGTTGACGCTGCCCTTCGTTGGGTTGGCCATTCACTTCAACCCACCGTAAAATGCTACAGTGATCGCCCCATTGGGAACCTTGCGAGAGCATGCCAGCGGGTTTGAACCAAATGCTGTAATTGCCTCCGTCATAAATCAGGTTGGCGTTTTCAGGTTTCCGTGCGAGCACCTGTTCGTCGTAAAAAAACTGAATTTTGGAGCCCTTGTGCAACACCTTGGTGGCACGGCGTAAACGCAGAGTTTTGCCTTTTAGCGTCCACCAAACGGCGCCTTTGTTCATCGCATCTTTAATGCGCTGCTTCGATAAACCCGTACCTTCGGCTAACAAATCCAGTGCGGTTTGCTCGGCTTGGGTAACGATGAATTCGAATTTTTGCGGTATTTCAAAAGAAGTATCGGACATTATTTAGCTTTAATTAAGTGAGAAAAATTGTGGCAGTAAAGGCAACTATTTATAAAGCGAACCTCAGCTTGTCGGACATGGATCGCAATGTGTTTGGTGATTTCAACCTGACAATCGCGTTGCATCCCTCGGAGACTGTAGAGCGCATGATGGTGCGTATTCTAGCCTTTTGTTATCGCGCTGCGGAAAATTTAACCTTTACTAAAGGTCTGTCGTCCATGGAGGAGCCTGATCTGTGGTTGAAGCATGATAACGGCACTATCCTGGAATGGATTGAAGTAGGGCAACCGGCACCAGATCGCTTGAA
Source organism: uncultured Cellvibrio sp. (assembly GCA_903858205.1). Lineage (GTDB taxonomy): Bacteria > Pseudomonadota > Gammaproteobacteria > Pseudomonadales > Cellvibrionaceae > Cellvibrio. The sequence goes on along the minus strand of CAIOHY010000584.1, from coordinate 322 downwards.
AAAAGCCTCGGGGCAATCGCAGTCGGTGAAAGTGTTTAGTTATGGGCGCGGCATGGATGTTTGGTGGAAAACCAATAGCGCAGCGATACGTGCGCTATCCAAGGTCAGTATTCATTATTTTGCTGCTGATGAATTGCAGGCGCTCACCGCATTGGCCGATAAAACCATGAACCTCACAGTCACGATTACTGAAACAATCGCCTATGTTTCTACGGCCACTGACAATGTGGCAATTAGTTTGCGTGAGATGGAATAATCCTTATGAAGATCTCTGAAATGAATACACCCTTGTTAGCCATAGTAGATATTACCCTCGATAACG
>CAIOHY010000583.1 GCA_903858205.1 uncultured Cellvibrio sp. | reverse complement strand
TAATTTCTACCCGCTGTTTATGTTGATTCAAACGCGCCTTGTGTGCATTGCGCTGCGCAATGAATGACTCTTCCATTTTATTGAGCTGTTGGCGATGGGTTTGTAAGCGTTGTTGTGCTTGATTCATCGCGAGCCGCGTGCGGTTGTAATCCAAACGTGAGACAGCGCCGGTTTTTATTAGATCAGCGCGCGCCGTAAATTCCAGTTGGCCGGTTTCAACATCCAGTTGTGCATTGAGCAGATTCGATTTTTGTTGTTGCAGGCTGGATGCTAAGGCCACATCCGCAGCAGTGAGTTCTGCTTCCATCGCCGCTAATTCCCATTGTGCTTCGGCGAGTTGTTGAAGTAAGCGTGGGTTGCTCAATTCAACAATTAAATCGCCTTTTTTCACGCTATGCCCAGGTTTAACGGCGCGCTTTACCAATGTGCCTTCTACGTTCGCCGATAACCACTCAACATTATCCGGCACCAACACACCCGCGCCGCGCACTGATACGGTAAATTTTCCGCGCTTGACTTCGTCAAATACCAGAGTATCGGCATCGACACTCATATCGGCCTGACCGAGATACCACAAAAAATAGGCTGCGCTCGCCACAAGCAAGGCTGCTAACGCGATGAGCAGATTGCGCTTAAGCCTGCGTGGTTTTTTCCGCTCGATACTAACGTCCATCACTGTTCCGTTTTTAGAATTGATGGGGTGACTAGAGCAGCTTCTATGCCATTTTTTAAGTGGCTGATTTTTATCGATTATTTATTCTGGCAATAATGTGAATCCCATGAGCGGGACGCAAAAAAGGCACAGGATTCCCGCTAGTGGGATTCGGGTTTGTTCAAAGGAATAATAAAAATGACTCGCTAGTGTTGTTCCAAAAACTCCACCAGTGACTGATCGGTGTTACCTAAAAATCGCTGTTGAAACCAGTGCAAACTTGGGTCGCGTTTAATGTCCGGCATCGGTTGTTTAGGTGTGACAAACACTATGCGGTCGTCGCGTTGGTCACGCGTGCGCGTCGCAATATCGAAGGTAAAACTGTAGTAAGGCTCAACGCCCATGCGCAAATCCGCAATACTGAGCACACCGTTTTTTTCTTCCATTTTAAAATAGCCCTGGCTAAACCAGGCGATGCGGTTAACTTCCCAGTTGCTGCGCACAAGGTTATAAATAGCCTCCCCACGCGGATATTCCACAAAGCGGATATCGGTGTCGTCATCCAGTAAAGAATAAAAACCTTCGGCGTAACCCTTTGGTGTAATCGCCACTATGCGCCACAACACACTATTAAACGGTGCAGCACTGACCAGCCGCTGCTGTGCAGAAATTCCTTGAGCGGCGAGTGATTTATCGGCGAGCGTGCCAACATAAAATTGCATCGCCAGCCCCCAGAATAAATACACGCTGCTCAGCGTAAGACCAATTGTGTTCCACCTTAAACCGCGTAATTCTTTGCGCGCAAGCGCTATGCCGGTGCCGATTAATAATGGCAAGGTATAGAGTGGGTCGATGACAAAAACACTTCCAATACCAAAGGGATAATCGCTAAACGGCAAGGCGAGTTGGGTGCCGTATATCGTCATGGTATCCAGCAGCGGATGGGTAATTAATACCAACCAGACTGCTAGCCACCAGTGTCTAAACAACTGCATTTCACGTGCGAGTTTCGCAGTAATCCATGCAAACAAAGGCGCGACCAAGGTGAGGTAAAACAGCGCGTGGCTTTCTGTGCGATGCAGCGTCATATCGCGAATCGGATCGCCGTGATTAATCAATACATCCAGATCGGGCAAGGTGCCCACTACCGCGCCCATGACTGCCGCTTTCCAGAGCGCCGTTTTGCGCCCCATCACCGCAACGCCAACCGCAGCACCCAGCGCAATTTGTGAAAGTGAGTCCATTTTATTCCTCGTATTCTGCTGCGCGGATTACCGCTAAAAATTCTTCGCCAAAACGTTTTAATTTGCTATCGCCCACACCGGTAATGCTGCGCAATTGTTCCGGCGTAAGCGGGCGGAACTCCAGCATTTCGCGCAGGGTTGCATCGTGAAAAATAACATAGGGCGGTACACCCTGTTCTTCAGCGAGGCGTTTGCGACAGGCGCGCAACGCATTCCACAAACCTTGGTCTTCGCTTTCAATATGTTGGCCGAGATTCGCGCGGCGCTGGGTGGTCGCGGCGATTTTAATATCGCGGCGCAAATTGATTTTTTCTTCACCGCGCAAATAAGCGCGGCAAGATTCATTCAATACCAAGCCGCCAAAACCATCGACATTCACATCCAGCAAGCCGCGCGCGACCAGCTGGCGGAAAATCGATTTCCATTCATCCGCACTTAAATTTTTGCCAATGCCATAAGTAGTTAATCTGTGATGATCAAACGACAGAATTTTTTCATTGTTGCTGCCGCGCAACACATCGATCACATGGCCCGCGCCAAACCGCTGGCCGGTGCGATACACGCAGGAGAGCGCCATCTGCACCGCTTCGGTGGCATCCCAGGTTTGCGGCGGCGTAATACAGCAATCGCAATTGCCGCAGGGTTGCGCGAGGGTATCGCCAAAATAACGCAACAAACTCTGGCGGCGACAAGAAGTGATTTCACACAAGCCGAGCATCGCATTTAAACGTTGCTGTTCGTTGCGTTTAAATTCTTCACTGCCTTCACTCTGTGCCATCATCTGCCGCAGCTTTACGACATCTTCCAAACCGTAAAGCAATAAGGTCGTCGCTGGTTCACCATCGCGCCCCGCTCGGCCGGTTTCCTGATAATAGGCTTCAATACTTTTAGGCAAATCCAGGTGCGCGACAAAACGCACGTCCGGTTTATCAATGCCCATCCCAAACGCGATAGTCGCCACCATGATGATGTTGTCTTCGCGTAAAAACCGCTCCTGATTTTTTTGCCGCACATTCGCAGGCAAACCCGCGTGATAGGGTAGCGCAGTAAAATGTTCACTGCTCAACCACTCAGCAATTTGCTCCACCTTATTGCGTGACAAACAATACACAATGCCGGAATTGCCTGCTTGCTCTTCGCGCAAAAAACGCATGAGTTGAATTTTCGGATTATTTTTTTGTGCGATACGGTATTGGATGTTGGGGCGATCAAAGCCGTTGATAAATTGCTGCGCATTTTCCAGTTGCAAGCGCGCGATAATTTCATCGCGCGTGCGCACATCGGCAGTCGCAGTCAAGGCAATGCGCGGCACCTGTGGAAATTCGCGGTGCAGTAATTCCAGCTTTAAATAATCGGAGCGAAAATCATGCCCCCATTGGGATACACAATGCGCCTCATCAATCGCAAACAGGGAAATTTTTATCTGGTGAAATAATTCCAGCGTGCGCGGCTGAATCAAGCGCTCGGGTGCAACATAGAGCATATCCAATTCGCCGCGCTGCAACGCCAATTCGGTCTGCCACATTTCTTGCGCTGAAAGCGACGAATTTAAAAATCCGGCGCGCACACCCAACTCGCGCAACGCACTGACTTGATCTTGCATGAGCGCAATCAGCGGCGATACCACAATACCCACACCTTCACGCACCAACGCCGGAATTTGGTAGCACAGGGATTTACCACCGCCGGTCGGCATCAGCACCAACACGTCATCACCGGCAACCAATGCATCAATCACCGCCGCTTGCGGCCCACGAAATTCATGGTAGCCGAAGACGGTGTTGAGAATAGCGAGGGGAGTTTTCATTAATTACAGAATCCTTTGCTGCAATAAATTACCTATTGCTTCGCCAATCGGTTTGAACCCGGCGTGAGTGTTGATTAGCTGTTCCAGTAATGGAGAGCTGGTTGCGTATGATTCTTCAACATCGCTCACAATTTTCTCGATAATTTTGTTGTTTAAACGGCAATGAATTTTGGCGAATTTTTCTAACACTTTCCATTTTGGCCAGCGCTTGCTGCCGGTTAAGGTGAGCGCCATAGAAGCGCGTGGAATATAAGGCGTAGTGCTGACCAGATCAAATATAGGTGCGAGCTTGCGCGCGACAAGAGGCGATTGCCCAGTGTGATATTCACTTAACCCAGAATAGAGCACGCCAAGATTTTTTAAATGCGCATCGCCATTTCTGATTTTGATATTGAGCAGGGTTAATTTAAATAAATCTTCCAGACTTTGTTGCACATACTCGGGCGATACAAATTGGGCAACAGTAGCTGCACAGGCTTCTATACTCGATTCGTATTTTTGCTGGGTGGTTTTGCCCTGCAACACACAAAAGTCTTCAAACCCCAAGGGCTGATCTTGTTCATCAATATCAAACCGCTCACACACCAACAGCTTGCCATTGTCACTGAGGTAAAAATTCGGTGTTGTTAATCCAGCATTGCGCGCGAGGGTTAAACAAAAAAATTCGTTACAGGCCAACTCTGGAAATTCGGCGCCCCAACTTTTTACGATGTATTTTTTTAGCGGCAAGGTGGCTTTATCGTTAAGCGGATTCGAATGATTGCTGTTATTGGCAGGGCGCACATCCATTAATACTTTCGGCTGCACCCCCGCTACACCTGAGTGGATCGCATAGCGCTCAAATAATTGCTGGAATAATTCTGCATCATCGCTATTCAATAATTCATTAAGCGATGGTGGTGTGTGATTGTCATCCGGCAAGGGTTTATCGGCCAGGCTATAGCGCAAACGCCCGATTTGATGATTGCCTAACAGGGTGAGATAACTCAAATCATCGCTGCCGAAATGTTTTGCGGCAAAACGTTCAATCGCTTGGCGCAAATAGCCTTCGGGCAAATTCATTTGGAAGAGCGGATGCAAACCCTGCTCGTAGTTATAGGTTTCCACCCGCAGCGGCATAGTGAGCGAGAGCGCCTCGGTCGCATCCAGGCCGTAGGTAAAACTGTGCCGCTGTTGCACGCGCGCCAAACGCCCGACTCTTTCGCGCGCAACAAATACATCAACCTTATCCGGCACGCTGCGATTCCTCTGCCTGCGCCGCTACCAGTTCATCCAGCGTAGGCAAACCGGCATTCGCAAGCGTCAGTTTTTTGCCTAGCAACGCCAAGACTCGTTCAATTTTACGGATGCCAATATCGGTGTAATCGTTGCGCTCCAGCATGCCTAGCGTGGTGCGATCCAGACCGGCCATATCGGCAAGTAGCGATTGGCTCCAGCCACGTGCTTTGCGCAGTGTCTTGATTTGTGAGCCGAGTTGTTCAAGTGCAGAGTTCATAGAAATGACGTTTTGATCGACTAATGTGATGAATATATACATCAAAATGAATTGCATCAATAAAAATGATGAATATATCCATCAATTTGAAGGTGTATATGTTTTTCAGAGCGTCATCCCCGCGAGCGGGGATCCAGAGGCTTTAACGTCTAAAACTGGACTCCCGCTCGGCTTTGACTCCTGTATCGCGCTACCGCCGGAATGCCGGAGTACGCTGTGACTGGCGGGTTAGCCTAGTTTTTCAGGGTTTTGTTCAAGAAGTTGATGATGTCTTCCATCGGCCAGAGTGCGTCTTTATCGAAGCAGCTGCCTGCCCAGTTGCAGCCGTTGTCGAGATAGGCGTGGTTTTTGTTGGGGTAGACCTTGTACTCCACCGGTTGTTTACCTGCTTTGAGCAGATCCACATAGTGTTGCGCGGATTTTGGCGGGGTGATGGTATCCAAGCTGCCCACGTGTACAAATTGCGGCGGCAGTTGGTATTCGCTTGCCTTGGGCACAAAATAAATCGGCGATACCGCTTTGTAGCGCTCGGGGTCGTCATTCACATTAAACGCATTGCTAAATAGACCGCGCGCCTCGGCATTACCGAATTTCCAAAAGACGTTGTTGGGTGACTCAAACCCGCCTTTGGCAGCTTCGTACATATCAAAAGCGCCGTAGCTCACCACGGCTGCCTGTACTTTTAAGCCATCTTCCCGTGCAATTTGTTCGGCGGTTTTGCCCGCGGGCAGATAGCTGGGCTTGAAACCCAAACTGTCACCGGCAAAACCATCGCTTTCGAGTTGGCGGCCGCGCGTGAGAATCATGGTGGTGAGATGGCCGCCCGCGCTGTCGCCGGTGATTGCTACACGTGTCGGGTCGCCACTGTACTGCGCAATATTCTCTTTCACCCAGAGCAGGCCACCGAACACATCTTCAATAATCTGGTTCATGGTCACACTGTTGTTTTGGTCGCCGAGCAAGCGGTAATTCATATTGGCGACGACAAATTCGCCCTCGCGCGCGACCTTGGTGGCCATGTCATTCATGATCGAATTGTTATTCACCAACCAGCCGCCGCCGTGATAAATCACCAGCACCGGATACGATTTTTTGCCGGTTTGCGGCACGTAAATATCGAGCGTGAGCGGGAAGTTATCGGGGTTGGCAAACTGGATTGCCCTGTGGATTTTTATCTCGCTACTGGCCTGAGCGCTCAGGCTCAGGCACAAAAACATCAGGAACAGTATCGCGCTGCGCATAATCATTTCTCACCGTTATTGTTTTAGAGCGGCGAGCATAACGCCCTTGATCAACCCGCGAGAAGTGATAAGAGTCAGCAGTAGGGTCTACCATTCGCGCCGCCTGATCTACCCCAGCTTCGCCAACTGGACCGTGTCCGACGGCACCGTTGACGTTGTTGCAACACCTAATGGCTATGGCATTACTTGCGTTGGTGCGACCGGCAGATGTGTTGATCTGGATGGCTCAACAGGCAACGCGGGCAAGCTGACCAGTTCACTTTTGTCATTGACCGCAGGCACCTACAGCCTGAGCTTTGATATCTCTGGCAACCAACGTGGCGGCGCTGCAGACAGCTTCACCTTCGCCTTGGGTGGATTCTTGAATGAGTCATTCAGCCTCGCCCCTAGCGCCCCGTGGCAAACCATCACCCGCACCTTTACCTTATCGGCTAACAGTGCAAATAACATCATTTTCAATCATGCTGGTGGCGACAACATCGGCGTTATGCTCGACAACGTTTCCTTGAGCAAAGTGAACGTTCCAGAGCCAGCGTCATTGGCAATGTTCGGTTTAGGTTTGATCGGTTTAGGCTTCGCGCGTCGTCGTCAAGCACGCAAATAAACCCGATTCAGATTTACCAAAAACGGCTCCTTCGGGGGCCGTTTTTGTTTGTGGGCTATCCGTATCGGAAGAAGATGCTTTGGTGGCAATCCACGCCGGAGGAGATTGAGTTGTTGAAGAAGCCGTGGTTTTAGATGGGAGAAGCCCTAGGCTGGTTTAATCTTTTGTGGATTTGTATAGGCAAACTATACAAATCTGGGGTTTTTTAAACCAAATAGAGCATTTTCGTGAGGTCACGAAAATGGTCGGCGGCATTCTTAATCAACGTGTAACGCCTTCCCTACGCCATAGCTAGTTTGGCAGCCTCATGCCACATAGATGATGGCATAGGGGTTTCTAGTTTCCATGTGATGTTCATGGGCTGACTTCCTTGATGAGATATATATTTCACAGTGCCAAAATTAACGAAGCCCATAGTTCTGTCATTTTCATCTTGAGCTTGCTCCCGCACAAATAAAATTATTTCTAAATCTCTTTCCTGATGCCGCACATATTCCAACCCCTTTCCTTTGTCTGGTCTTGCGCTGTTTTGAGACTGCCAATGAAATAACTCGTCACTCAACGCATAATCGTGATACATGGTCGTTGGCGAAAAACGTTTTTCATTTTTGTTTAATGTAACAAATAACAGTTCGGTGTTTTGATCAGCTAGTTTTAGTACCCCTTCCCTAGAGGTCGACGCCTTCTCAAATGTACTGGCGCCAAATCCAACCAATATCTGTTCGCGTGTATAGCGAGCATGAACTTTAATAATCTGATTGCCGCTTTCCGTCATAGGCTGTTCATTATTATGTATTCGGTTGATTAAGCGATCTATAACGGCAATCAATTCTTGTTGTAGTTGAGTGTTGCATAGCGAAAACAGGCTTTCAGATAAGGAAGAAAAGCTTGTCTCAGAACCGGCACATCCCCAGAAATTATAATGACACATAAGCGCATAACGACTTTCTATTGGATTTGTAGCATCAAATTGAAAGTTGTTTTGGCTCAATGTGCGTAAAAAACGTAAGTAGGAGATTGATGTACATGCTAATAAATGATTATTTATCGCACGATAATATGCTCGATAAAGGTTTTCGTCTGGAATATTCTTATCATTGCAAGGAAAAACTGCGTTAGCTAATAGCGTCCAGCCACCTAATTTATTAACTTTAATACTGTACAAATCCTCTAGCTCTATACTTGGATTAATCTGCAAAAAATTCTGCAGATTAAATGGTAGGTGGGTGTGGCTAGAAAACCCATTAATGAGCGCCGTCAATCTAGACCTATTTAGAACTGCTCGGCGAATGTTCTTCAGTATCATTTCTTGTGTTTTTTCTTGCAGTTCGATCCGGCAGCCTAGCGGCAAATGGGGAAACCCATTATTAATTTCCTTTTCTATTGACTGGTTAGTTTTGCCGACTAAAGCGCGAAACTTTTGCGTAAAATCATATTCAGGTCTTGAATTACCAACAAAGTCAAGAATAGTACAGCATTGTTTATCATCTGCTAGGCGCAAGCCACGCCCCAATTGTTGCAAGAAAATGGTTAAGCTTTCTGTTGGCCGTAAAAAAAGTAAAGTGTCAACTTCTGGAATATCAATTCCTTCGTTAAAAATATCAACGACACATAAAATCTTAATCTCTCCACTGCGCAGTTTTTGTTGTTTAATGGCTCGCTCATCTGCGTTGTCACTAGTCAGAAATTCGCATGGGATTTTATTCAATAGGAATTTTTTCGTCATGTATTCGGCGTGATCTTTACTGACGCAAAAAGCTATTGCCTTCATGTTCATTACATCAGTAATAATTTCGTTTGTGCTCTGAATTATGCGCTTAACCCTCTGCTCATTATGAGTATAGAGATTGGTGAGCTCTACAATATCGTAACGGCCTTGATTCCAGGATATTTGCGATAAATCCGTATCATCGTCAATTGCAAAGTATTGAAACGGACAAAGATGACGGCGATTAATTGCCTCTGGCAACCTAATTTCTGCAGCAATCACACCACAAAAATCATCTAAAATATTTTGCCCGTCATGCCTTTCTGGCGTTGCTGTTAAACCTAATAAGACTTTTGGTTTAAAATGCTGCAATATTCCTCGATAACTTTGAGCGGCAATATGATGCACCTCGTCTATAACAATATAATCATAGTAGTCTTCGGCCAAGGGCAAAGAATCAAGCTGATTATTTAGTGTTTGAATAGATGCGAATAAGTGATTAAACCGCTCTGGCTGAAAGCTCCCTACCCACAACTCACCGAACTGATTATTCCTTAAAACACCGCGATACGCATTTAATGCTTGAATTAATATTTCCTGCCTGTGCGCGACGAATAAAAATTTGGCTTGTGGATTTTTCTTGTAATAACGAGAAAAATCAAATGCTGAAATAATAGTCTTTCCTGTTCCAGTTGCAGCCACAACTAAATTACGGAAACGATCATGTAGATTTCGCTCTGCATCCAGCAAATCTAAAATTTCCACTTGGTGTGGAAATGGCTTTATATCAAAGTGAAAATTACTCTGTTGGGAGCTAACACCTTTTGCTTCGCTCAGTGCTTGCGTAAGCTTATCTTTACTATCGATTTCACCATCGAATACTTCAAAATCATTGGATTGCCAATAGGTTCGGAATGTACTTAGTGATTTTTCAATAATATGTGGAATTTCTTGAGATGTAATCTTTAGATTCCACTCTAAGCCGGTTGTTAAAGCGGAGTGTGATAAATTTGAAGAGCCAATATAGCCGGTGTTAAACCCCGTATTACGGATAAATAGATAGGATTTTGCATGCAACCTCTCTCGCTGGGTGTTGTAGCTCAGCTTGACTTCCGTATTCGGCAAGCTTGCTAAAAATTCGACTGCTTTAGCATCTGTCGCACCCATGTAAGAAGTTGTAATTATTCTTAGCTTTTTACCGCTACGGGTAAAATCCTCAAGTTCTTTTTTAAATATCCGAATGCCAGCCCATTTTATAAACGACACCAGCCAATAGATTTCATCTGATGATGCTATTTCACGCTTTAGCTCAGACTCAAGCGAAAGCCCTGCATTGTTACCACAAAAAAGCTCACTTTGGGTCAATCCTGTTAGGGGAAAAATGTTCGCGCAATATTTCTCTAAATCTGCGGCTATCGGATTTCTTTTGTCAAAAAGTGCCGTTAGTATCTTGCCCTCACTGACCAGCAAATTTTCTTCAATAAAATCATCGTCATTGATATGGGTTTTTAACCAGAGAATCAAATTATTGGCTAATGATATTTGTTGTTGCAAGCGCTCATCACCAGAAGGAATCGAATCAATTGCATAGGTCATGACCTTAACTAAAAACCTTGATAGCCATACAGCTGCTTCACTGGTCTCAAGCCGTCTCTCGCCCACGTAAAAATTGTCCCTATCAAGATTCCGTTCTATTAACTGGGTGATAAATTGTTCGTAGATGCCTATCTGATTCATGTTAAATCTTCCAATGACTCCAAATTTACTTTGTATTAAGAATATTAGTCGGGTATTAGTTCTTTAAGTTTACAACCTAATGCACTAGCCAGTTGAAGCAAAATTAAGTATGAAGGATTAGCTATTCCTCGCTCCAGCCGCGAAACAAAGGAGCGATCAATATTAGCCATCAATGCCAACTGCTCTTGCGATAAGTTAGCTTGCTTTCTGATTGATTTGATATGCACAGCGAGAGCCATCAATTGTTTGCTGCTCATAATTTATCGATCCCTTAAAGAGAGAGTCTCAAGAGGTAAGCATATAATCCTCAATACTACTTACAGTTGCAGAAGCGCACAAGCTTGCATTGCGGTTGGCTAGAATGTTTTAGTGATTTGGGAATGCGCATTAAAAGCCAAAACCCGCCGCAATCTTAATGAGGTAATTCACACCGCTGCAAATTGGATTATGTATGATTCGCAATCTGCTGAAATCCAAGGCAAGCTGTAACTTCTCAACCAATCAATTCGGAGAAAATCCATGAAACGCAGCAATTACAAATGGAATTTGCCTAGCGAAATTACTGCTCGCTTGGGTAGCGAAAGCTGGGGTGCGCAGCGGGCGATTTTTGAGGCGGAGCATTTGTTATTGGTGTTGCATGCGCCGCCGAAACCGGATGGGAATGAGCGTGACCATGAGATTTTTCTGCGTTTGCCGCAAGGAAAGTGGCTGCATAAGGGGGTTGATCATGGCGACCATGGGTTGACCAAGTTTATGGAAGATTATCGCCTGTTGTACAACGACCTTGAAAATCGGTTTGAAAAAGTGAGTAGTATTGATTCGCTGTTCGCCATTATAGATAGCCTGATTCCGCTCGCGCGTTCTTCAAATAATATGAAGCAAGCGCTGCAAAGCGCGCGTGAAGCGCTCGGCAATGATGCGTTTATCATCGACATGCGCGACCGCAGTGTAGATATCGCACGCGGGTTTGAATTGCTGCTGGCCGATGCCCGCCTCTCGCTGGAATTTCGGTTGGCGCGCAGCGCAGAAGCACAGGCGCGCGCGGCTGAAGTGGGCAACCGCGCGCAACACAAATTGAATATTCTCGCCGCTATCGCATTTCCGTTGATGAGCGTGTCGGCCGTGTTTGGTATGAACTTGCAAAGCGGATTGGAAAATAAACCCTTCTGGATATTTTGGTTGGTGTTTCTGGGTGGGTTGGGCTTGGGTTTGTTCGTCAAAGGTTGGGTTTCATCTGCACCTGCGCCGGAGAAAAAACGCAAGTAGCCCGCATGGAGCCTAGCGGAATGCGGGGTTGTGTTTTTCGAGAGAATAAAAATTTAAATTAAAGTTAAAATCAAAAGCCCCGTATTTCGTTAGGCTCCATACGGGCTACACATCACAGACCAAAGAGTTTGGCAACCCATGCATGGAGCTAATTTTTAAAGGAATGCCACATATTCGAGGGCCATTTAATCGTTTTGTTTGCGATGTGGAGAGCGTCAAGCACTTCGCCCACTGGCACTCTGTATAACTTGGGCAGCGGGTACTTTTCTCCATTGCTTAAAATCATAGTGTAGGTCGCATTACCGGACTGCGTAGCTACTAAAACCTCGAAAACATCTGCTGTTAATATCTCGTACCTAACATCCCCCACATCCGAAAAAATTTCTTCAGCGCCTACATAAAAGGAGTTTTTCTTTTTGTTCTTAAAATACAGCGAAGAAATAAATCCCATTATTACTAATGGCATTAAGCAAAAGACTATGAGAAATATGAGCGGGCCCTTTTTATCCGCGAAATGAACTAGGACTACGCTGCCAAGTGAAAAAGCAAGAGAAATAATTACCCCCAGAAAGAGGAAGTCACGTGCTATTTCTTGGTTGGTTTTCTCATATGAAAAATAAATTCGTTGTTTCATAAATTGGTAACGTTTTTGCGGCTCTACCGGGAGGCACTATCTTGTTATAAAAAACGCTAATGACAAGATAGTGCCTAGGTGAATTAATCAAATAGATGCTATGAATAAAATTTGCAGATTCATTCTGCGTAGGAAAAATTGTAAAAAAATTACTTCGCCCCGACCTCCACCCAATACCCCTTGGTCTTCGCATGTACTTTTTCATTGTACATGGCGCTGGTATGCCAACCGGGTAAATAGAATTTTCCTGCATAACTCGCGTTTAAAATAATGCGCAGAGTTACGCTGGTTTGATTATTTTCTTGATAGCGGTAGTACCAGTAGTAGTCGCGCCACAAGCTGAAGTAGGCGAGCACTCGGTCGTCGCGGATATCCATGTAGTCGATGCCTTTGGGCATTTGCGCACCTTCAAGGCGTTCGTTGCGGATTTGCCAGCCGCTGGGGACTACGGCGGTGAGTGCGATATTTTCTATATTGCTGGTGAGCAATTTATCGAACTCGCCGGTGATGGTAACTTCTGCAACAAAATCCTGACCCTGTGGTAATTGTTCAACGCTGAGCGGTTTGTTATCCAGTGTTAAAAAATCCACTTTCATTGCCAAACCATCGTTGCTCGGTTCTTCAAGTAAGTTGGCGGGGATGCCGCGATTACTTACCAATACGCGGATAGGTTTGTCGTGATCGTTGCGCACACTCACTTGCGGATTATTAATCGCGGTGCGGAAAAATGCATTGTTGCTGGCCTGTGTAATCCAACTGCTTTCGCCCGCTTGTTGATAGGCGAATTTAACACCGTTGCTGCTTACATTCGCGGCAGAGAATTCACTCATCGCCAATAAGCCCCAAGCGATACTTTGTGTTGAGTACCAACCATCGCCGGATAAATCTTTGGCAACTTGTTCAGCGACTTGCCAGGTGAGATCTTTATCTGCATCCAGGCTCACTAAAGTCGCGAGCAACAACCCACGGTCGCGCATATCCGAACCGTAGGTGTAACCTGCATCTTTGTAAACGGGCACGTTGTTGGAGAGCGGGCCCATGACATCTTGCGCGGCATCTTTTAATCCCACATGTTGGTACGCCATTGCGAGCAACCAGCGTGCGGGCATGCGGTAATCTTGTTGGTTGATATTCATATTAGTTTTAAATGTTTCGCGCAAACGGTTCATTGCGGGCAATTCGGCTTTGTCAGCCAATGCGAGTGTGTAGAGGCGATAAGACAGCACCACTTCATCGTAATAATTGCCGTTAATTTGCGGATTGCGCGCCGCGCTCGCTTGATACTTCACCCAATTATCGAGCAAAGTTTTTGGCACAGAATAACCGGCGCGTTTCGCTTCCAATAAAAAATGGCCAGCATAGCTGGATGCCCATTCATTTACATAACCATCGCCCGGCCAGTAAGAGAAGCCACCACTCGCGTGTTGGAAACTGCTTAGGCGTTTTATACCAGCGTTGATATTATTTTCAATCTCCGCTTTTTGCGCATCGGTTAAATTCACCAACTTTGCTAAACGCAATTGCGGGAATACCGCTGAGGTTGTTTGTTCAATACAACCGTGTGGATAACCGATCAAATATTCCAAACGCTGTTCAAGATTCAGTGGCGGCAGCGTACTCACTTCAAGGCTGGCTGTGTTGGTGCCGATCATGCCATTTTCTTGTAGTGGCGATTTCCAGGTCTCGCCGGGTTGCAATAATTTGGATTCCCACACAGTGGTGGGTGGATTGGCAGCGCGCGAGTCGATATAAATTTCCTGCGTGGCCGATTCATCGCCAGAACGCGCGGTAATTTTTACATGACCTTTGCCGATGCGATCATTCACTTTGAGTTTTAAACTCGCAATTGCATCGCCGGGTTCGCTAAAGCTCAGTGTTGCGCTGCCTTTTTCCACGGTGAAAATTTCATTGGCTTCAACCGAAATTTCCACATCGCGAATATTGGCTTCACTCACAAACACATTCACCGGTAAATTAACGGATTCGCCCGGGCCAAGCACGCGCGGCAAGGTGGCAAAGAGCGTGACGGGTTGCGTAACCGTTACGGTTTTTTCAATGCTGCCGTAGGCGGTAATGGCTTCGGTTTTTTTCTTATCATTGGCAGTGTCACCGCTTACTAACATTACCCGCACTGCACCCATATAGGGTGGCAGGGTAATTTTATGCTCGCGGGTTTCACCGGCTTTTAATTCAAATGCACCAAGGAATTTTACGACGGGAGGAAAGCGACGTTCACGGCGTTTGCGTTCAGCTTCCAGTGCGGCATCGGAACCGCCCACTGCTAAAACGCGCTCCAGTGATGCGCCGTAACCACCGACGACTTGATCAAATAAATCCCAAGTGCGTACACCCAGCGCTTCGCGTTTATAAAAATAATCGTGCGCATCGGGGGCGTGGAAATTGGTAAGGCCGAGCAGGCCTTCATCCACCATCGCTAATGTGTACGTCATCGCGCGTTGGTTTTGTTCGCTGACTTTTATGACAAATTCAGATTCCGGGCGCACTTTTTCAGGCACATCCAATTGTGGAATTAAACGCGTGGCAGGGTCTTCTACCAAGAGCGGGACTATGCCGTACAAGCGCATAGGTGCTTC
>CAIOHY010000582.1 GCA_903858205.1 uncultured Cellvibrio sp. | reverse complement strand
TTCATCAACAGGCACATTGTTGGTACCAGCACCGGCGCGAGCTACCGCTTTAACACTTTCTGGCAAGGCCTCACCATGTAATTTATGGCTACGCAGGATGTAGGCATCTGGCTGCCCAATATCACTCGCCACTTCATATTTTTCACGCGGAAACCGATTCAAACCTTTAACAGAAATGGCGTTGTATGTTTTTATTTTGAACATGCTATTTAATCCTCTGTTCACTAACAAAAAAGGCCGTGTATAAACACGGCCTCGCAAAAAATATTATCCAAATTATGCTGCTGTGGCTTGCTCGTATGCCCAAGTCAACCAAGGCAACAATGCTTCAAGATCCGCCGCGTCAACCGTCGCACCACACCAAATGCGTAGGCCTGGAGGAGCATCACGATAAGCGCCAATATCAAAAGCGACTGCTTCTTTATCCAATAGTTTGATCATGGCTTTCACTTGATCAGGTGTTGCTTTCAATGTGAAACACACGCTGGTATTGGACAAAGTCTCTGGCGTTTGCGCGAGGAAATCGATCCAGTCATTGGCTGCAACAAATTTTTTCAAAACATCCAGATTGGCGTTGGAGCGAACAATCGTTTCTTTTACGCCGCCAATTGCGCGCACCCAGTCCAGCGCATCCAAATAATCTGCTACCGCTAACATAGATGGGGTATTGATGGTATCGCCTTTGAAAATACCCTCAACTACTTTACCGCCGCTGGTCATACGGAACAATTTCGGCATAGGCCAGGACGGCTTGTAGGTTTCCAAACGCTCAACCGCGCGCGGGCTGAGAATCAACATGCCGTGCGCACCCTCGCCACCCAGCACTTTCTGCCAGCTGTAAGTGATCACGTCCAGCTTGTCCCACGGCATTTCCATGGCGAAAACCGCAGAGGTAGCATCGCAAATGGTAAGGCCTTTACGATCCGACGGGATCCAATCGCCATTAGGCACTTTCACACCAGAGGTGGTGCCGTTCCAGGTGAAGATCACATCGTTATCAAAATTAACTTTGGATAAGTCAGGCAGCAAACCGTAATCTGCTTCGTGGGCATTCACATTCAACTTAAGTTCTTTGGTGGCATCGCTCAACCAACCATTACCGAAAGACTCCCATTGCAGGATATCCACGCCGCGCTCGCCCAACAGCGACCACATCGCCATTTCCACGGCGCCGGTATCAGAGCCTGGCACTACACCAACACGATAACCTTCCGGCAAGCCGAGCAGTTCCGCGGTATCTTCACAAGCACGTTGCAATGCCGCTTTACCGATCGTGGAACGATGTGAGCGACCGAGAGTAGAAATATCTAACTGATCCAAGCTATAGCCCGGGCGCTTGCTGCAAGGGCCAGACGAGAAATTGGGATTGCGGGGTTTTACTGCTGGCTTCATGGTGATCCTCTAGCTGACAGGAAAAGCACATCCGACAAACAAGGCTAATCAGGCGTGCCAAACGTGGCTCATTCCCTCTCTAAGCAGGGAACAAACCCAAGAAATTAGGGGGGACGATTATGCCAGCTAAGCACTAAATAACCTAGCCAGCCAAAGCGTATTTGCCCGTAAAAACATCGGATTAACAGGCAAAAAAAAGCCCTCTGAAATTCAGAGGGCAGAGGGAGACGTCGATGCATCAACCAGACATCGACGGTGAGAGACCATTAACCATTCAAAAACTGGAGTCATTCTTCGAGTTGGCTCCAGTCACTTCAATCAACTGTTGTCACTCTAAAACTTAATGACAGCGCTGTCAAACTAAATTTATCGATAGCGATAACTTTTAAAATAATCGCTACCGCATCACCTAAGACGAAAGATTCCGGAATAAATCCAAAAGGGGGCTACATCTGCCTGTTGCACAGGTCGATCAACTTTCTAATGTTGCCGAGCGAGGCCAAAACCATGTAGGCGAAATGAAGAAATCCCAGCTTGTGTAGCCGCGCCAAATTAGCCTCATCGAGCGAAAAAAAACGCTCCTGATTGATAGTGTAGTAAGCCGATGACTGGTATTTAACACTGTTGTTAAATTCAATATCGAGTACAAATGGCTCTATCAAATCCAACGCCAAAAATGCAGCAAACATTTCCTTGCTTACTGCCAATCCATCATGAATGGACATTAAAATCCGGCTAATGTTTTCTATATAAGGGCTATTGCCGCCGTGCTCTAAAAATACTAATTCACCCTCCGTCCAACTTACCCTTGGGTTATTCATGTCAACATGAATAACGGGCGTGGTCTCGGCACCACCTTGCTCTTGTTGGAAGCCGATCAAAAAAGGCTCGCGCTCCATCACTGCCGGGATATATTTCGCCTGCCAACCATGCTCATTCAAAAATAGATTTTGATTTTGCCCGAAGCCAAAGATAGCTACGGCTTGAAACTCTCCGGTGTTGGCATCTTTTTGAAAAAAAATCGGATACTCGCGCTGCACATCGGTAAATTCGCTGGGGAATATCAAACAGCCACCAACATTATCACCATAGATAGCGGACTTTTTAGTTATCACTTTTAAATTCTTATGCGCTATGTTGTTTAACATTTCGTGCTTTGACATTACTTCACCTTAAAAATATTTTTCGCTCGAAGCTATTGGTTTATATTTTTTGCATACCGTGCTTGAAAACATGATCAATAAGCGCGCGATTAGATAGTAGGAGGCTCGCATATTTTCGGGATTTCTCTAAATTATCCCTGATCTTCTCTACACCGAGATTCACGTTATCTGATGCCTTATTGATATTGTTGATATTCGATTTAAAACCCATACCGTAGAGCACATACTGATAACTCGCAGACGGAAAAATCTCTTCCACTTGTATAAGATCGTTAAAATAGGGGGCACGCTGCGACCACAACAACAGTTGCTCTTGCAGAGATTGCGGTATCGTATCCGGCCTACTCAGATCACGCCAGTATTCGGTATCACGACGATCAGTCAAAACATAATGCAGTTTTAGAAACTCCAGAATACGCTCCCAACGGTAGTTAAACACACCATTAAACCGTTTGGAAACTAGCGCCATAGTGTCGCGCGTCATTGGTAACTCATCACGAATCATGTTGGCTGACAACTCAACTAATGCCAATGCCGACGCCTCCAATGGCTCGATAAATCCTGCAGCCATACCAATCGCCACACAATTCTTATACCAAAATTGCTCACGGTGACCAGCACGAATAGGAAGCTTGCGTGTGCTTACTTTTTCAGCGACGGCAACCCCCACGCTCTTTGCAATATGCTGGCGCAATTCGCGTTCGGCATGATCATCAGAGATATGTGCGCTGGAATAAACATACCCAACACCGCGACGCGAAGACAGCCCAATATCCCAAGTCCAACCGGCAGACTGGGCTGTTGCTACTGTGGATGATGCTATCGGGCTTGTACTGTCGGGATAAGGAACCTGAGCAGCCAAAGCACTATCATTAAATGAAAGATTCTTCTTATCAACGAAAGGAATACCCAAATGCTGCCCAAGAAGCAGGCAGGCGGTACCAGTGCAATCAATAAATAAATCGCCCTCAATGGCGCCGAGCTTCTCGGTATGGATAGCGTTAATGTCGCCGTTACTTGCGGAAGTTACATGAGTGACATGATCCAGTATGTGTGCGACGCCCAATCGCGATACGCAATGCCGCTGAAGCAACTCACCAAACTTTCCCGCATCAAGATGATAACCATAATTCACTACACCCGCATATTCTGGTGTCGTGACTTGCTTGGGTGCACAACTGCTTTCAGAAACGTAGCTTTGTACAGAAACGACATCCGCAAATGGCAGATGGGAAAACTGTGATTGCCAAGCGGCAAATAGATTGCATTCCAAATATCCATTGGGAATGGTAAACGGATGATGGTACACATCGTTTTCGCTTCCATTTTTCCAACCCACGAATTTGGAGCCTTGCTTAAACGACGCAGCGCACTGTGTAATTAAATCGGCTTCTGAAATACCAATTTTTCGCAGAGTTGCGCGCATAGACGGCCAAGTCCCCTCACCAACACCGATCGTACTGACCTCAGGTGACTCAACCAAAACAATTTTTATTTCTGGCAAATGATTATCTTTATACTCTGCAGCCAAAATCCCAGCGGTAAGC
>CAIOHY010000581.1 GCA_903858205.1 uncultured Cellvibrio sp. | reverse complement strand
CAGTGGCGGCTCAGGCGGGGTTGGAATCTGGGCAGGAGATTGTTGCCGTCGATGGAGAGCCCACACCAACCTGGCAAGCGCTCAACAAGGCACTGCTGAATCGTCTGGGCGAAACAGGCAAGATCAGTTTTACGGTTGCCTATCCAGATTCTCATTTCAATTATGAATCTGAGGCACAGTTGGTCGACTGGCTGCGCGAGTCAGCTGACCCCAACCCGATAGAAGGCTTGGGGATCACTCTATATCTCCCCAAAATTCCTCCGGTTGTGGGCGAGGTTCTTACCGCAAGTCCCGCAGAGCAAGCAGGTTTTGCGGTGGGCGACAAGATTCTCGGTGTGGATGAATTAGCTATTGATGATTGGAAAACCTGGGTTGAGTACGTGCGCAAACATCCAGGAACTGCATTGCAAGTCAGTTTCGAGCGAGATGCGCAGGTGCGGCAGGTAACTCTGATCCCTGAATCGGTGGACGAGGACGGACACCGAGTTGGGCGGATTGGTCTGGGGGTGAAAGCCTATGATATTCCCGATGAAATGATTCGCTCCCATGACTATTCAATCGCCGGTGCCTTTGTGGCTGGTGTCAGCAAAACCTGGGATACCTCGGGATTTGTTCTTTTATCAGTCAAAAAATTGATTCTTGGCGAAATTTCCACGAAAAACTTGAGTGGACCGATAACCATTGCTAAGGTGGCGGGCTCTTCGGCCGAGAGCGGCCTGAGGAGCTTTATTGGTTTTGTCGCCCTGCTCAGTGTATTCCTGGCAGTCTTCAACCTTTTACCTATCCCGGTACTGGATGGCGGGCACTTATTTTATTACTTCATTGAAGTAATTAAGCGGAAACCGGTGTCCGACAGAGTGCAGATGCTGGGGTATCAGGTTGGGCTCTTTCTGGTGATCAGCCTAAGTATCCTGGCACTGTATAACGACATAATGCGGCTTTGATCTGGCAGTTCTGTGCCGGGCTGCAACCAACATTCATTTACGATTAGAACAGATTCTATGAAGCGAGTTTTGATGCGAGTTATTGGCTGTTTTCTAGCGCTATGCCTGTCTTTAGCGGCACATGCGCAAACCTTTCGTGTAAGCGATATTCGTGTAGAGGGTTTACAACGCGTTTCAGCGGGTACTGTTTTCAGTGCCATGCCCATTCGTGTTGGCGATGTTCTAACGCAAGCTGATATTCAAAATGCGACCCGCGAACTGTTTAAGATCGGTTACTTCTCTGATGTTGCTATCAAGCGTGATGGCGATGTATTGGTGTTAGTAATTAAAGAACGCCCGGCCATTAACAAGATCGAGTTGAAGGGCAACAAGGCCATCAAAACTGAAAACTTAATGGACAGTTTAAAAGATAATAATTTGTCTGAAGGGCAAATTTTTCAGCGCGCAACCTTGGAAGGGATCACCCAAGCATTGCAGCGTGAATATGTAAACCAAGGTCGTTATGGCGCGAGTGTTAATATCGAAATTGAGGATATGCCGCGCAACCAAGTGAAAGTCTTGGTGAAAATTGATGAAGGTAGCCCTTCCCGCATTAAGCAAATCAACATTGTAGGAAACAGTAGCTACACAGAGGAAGAATTGGTTGATTTGTTCGAATTGAAAACGACCGGTATGTGGTCGTGGATTTCTGGTAATGACAAATACAACAAAGAAAAAATGAAAGGGGATTTAGAACGCCTTGAATCCTGGTATATGGATCGTGGCTATTTGAATTTCAAAATTGATTCGTCGCAAATTTCGTTGAGTCCTGATAAGGCTAAAATTTTTATCACAGTGAACATTACCGAAGGTGATATTTACCGTGTTAGCGATATCGATCTCGCGGGTGATCCCGCAATTGATGAACAGATTATTCGCAGTATGATTTTGATGCGTAAAGACCAAATCTTTTCGCAAATACTGATGACGACTTCAGAAGAATATGTCACCAAACGTTTGGGTAATGAAGGTTATACCTTCGCCAAAGTAGAGGGCATGCCCGAGCGTAACGATGCTGACAAAACAGTAAAAATTACTTTCTTCATTGAGCCGGGTAAACGCGCCTATGTAAATCGTATTAATTTCCGCGGTAACACCAAAACGATCGATGAAGTACTGCGCCGCGAAATGCGCCAGATGGAAGGTGGCTCAGCCAACTCGGCACAAATCGAAAATTCGAAAGTTCGCTTGGAACGTTTGGGTTTCTTTAAGGAAGTGAAAGTAGAGAATAAAGAGGTTCCAGGTACATCCGACCAAATTGATGTGGAGTACACAGTTGAAGAGCAGCCATCAGGTAGCATGGGGTTGCAGGTCGGTTATGCGCAATATTCGGGTTTGCTCTTTTCTGCCAGCATCCAGCAAAACAATTGGTTTGGTACGGGTAAGCAAGTGGGCTTTAGTTTTAGTCACAATCGCTACCAAACCGCGTATAACTTCAACTACAACGATCCTTACTTCACGCCCGACGGTGTGAGCCGTGGGGTGAGCTTGTATTACACCAAGAGTGACTATGGTTCATACAACGTAACGCCCTACAGCACTAACATTTACGGTGGTAAGTTGAACTTTGGGTACCCCATTTCTGATATCGAACGTATCGGTTTTGATATTGGTTTGCGCAGTTTAGAAGTGGAGCCAACGGGCTTTTCTTCGCAGGAAATCGTTCGCTCACCGCTCTGGAATCCAGACGTGGGGTACATTACGCAAGAAGAATATTATGATTTGGCTCAAAAAGTTTCCGGTGGGATTGATTTCCCAGAGGGTAGCTATGTCCCAGATGACTTTAGTGAGGGCATGCTAGGTGCCCCCGGCTTCCTCGATGTGTATGGAGATACCTTTAATGATGCTCAAGTGAGCATGTATTGGCTGCGCTCAACATTAAACCGTGGTGTGTTGGCGAATCGTGGAGCTTCGCAACAATTAACGTTTGAATTGTCGTTACCTGGCGGTGACTTGCAGTACTACAAATTTGACTATACCGGCCAGATTTTTACACCATTGACCCGCGCGCTGACCTTGCGTTTGCACACCCGGTTAGGTTACGCCGGAGCCTACGGTGATCTCGATGAGTTACCATTCTTTGAGCATTACTACGCAGGCGGATTTGGGTCCGTACGTGGTTTCGAGCGCAATACACTCGGCCCGCGCAGTTCTCCACAGCGTCGGGAGGTTACCACGCCAACGGTGTGGGATGATCTCAATGGTGACGGTATTCCCGGTAATGGAGAGACTGGCGGACTGGCCTATGTATTGTGTGAAGATCCTGATGCTCCTGGGGCCGGCTCAAGCAGTCAGAATGGACTGGTGCGTCTCTGCAACCCTGGCGAGCTTATTAGCGACGTCGTTCTTGGTAGTACTTACACAAGCCGTACTCGCGGGGCGTTTGGTGGTAACGTGCTGATTCAAGGCGGTGCCGAGATTTTGTTTCCCCTGCCATTTATCAAAGATCAACGCTCAATACAGACTACGTTCTTTGTGGATGCCGGTAACGTATTTGATACAGATTGCGGTGCAACGCAGTTGAATTGTTATGGTGTTGATATAGATAGGATTAATGCATCGGTAGGATTTGGTTTAACCTGGATTTCCGGTTTTGGCCCTATGACCTTCAGTATCGCCGAACCGTTTAAGGAAAATGAATACGATCGTACAGAGGTGTTCCAGTTCTCCTTGGGGCAAACTTTCTAACAATAAATTTTTAATATCAATTCAAGAGGAATAGATTGTGACTGTTACACAAAAAATGTTTGCTGTTGTTGCGTTATCGCTAATGTCAGCTGTTACTTGGGCGCAAGGTAAAATTGTTGTGCTTGATCCAACTGGCGCCGTTATGGGGACAGCAGCAGCAAAAGCCAAATTTGAAAAATTACAAAAGAGCGCCGAATTTGCCGCTGCTAAAGCAAAGTTAGATGGCTTGGCAGCAGATATCAAAGCATTGCAAACCGAATATCAAAAGGATGGTTTGACCTGGAGCGCAGAAAAGCGTGCCGAGAGCGAAAAGAAATTGCAAAGTCTTGGTCAAGATTACCAATTTCAGGGTAAAAAATTGCAGACTGAGCAACAAGCTCTGATGCAGCAAGTCATGCAAGAAATTGGTCCAAAGATGGAAACAGTTGTAAAGCAGCTGGTAGAGTCTGAAGGTATCAGCATGATTGTTGATGCAAAAGCCGTGATGATGTCAAAGCCAGAAAATGATTTGACTCCCAAGGTAACTGCTCTGCTTGATAAAGCCAAATAAGATCGGGCTTTTTGTACATGAAGCGTTCTTATTTATTGGCTGAATTGGCGCAACTGCTGGGTGCGGAGTTGCGCGGTAACGCCGAACTGGAAATATGTGCGCTCGCTACTTTGCAATCCGCTAGTTCAACAGACTTAAGCTTTATCGCTAATCCTGCTTATAAAAAGTATTTATCTGCCACGAATGCAGGAGCACTGTTGATCAATGCGGAGCTCGCCGATGATTTTGTTGGCAATAAGTTAGTGGTTAACAATCCTTATCTAGCTTATGCGCGATTATCGGAGATATTTGAATTTCTCCGCGCCCCTCATTTCGGCATTCATCCAACCGCCGTCATAGGAACCGATTGCACTCTCGCCGAAAAAATCTCTGTTGGAGCAAATGCGGTTATTGGCGATGGCGTCACCTTGGCTGACGGTGTGATTATTGGTGCGGGGTGTTACGTGGGTAATGACAGTGTTCTTGGCGCTAATACCCGGCTCGCTGCCAACGTCAGTATTTATCATGGTGTAAGTATTGGTGCTAACTGTATGTTGCACAGTGGTTGCGTCATTGGTGCAGATGGATTTGGTTTTGCACCTGATGCCAGTGGCTGGGTCAAAATCCACCAGCTCGGCGGTGTTCGGATTGGTAACAAAGTAGAGATTGGTGCATGTACGTGTATTGATCGCGGCGCACTTGATGACACATTTATCGATGATGGGGCTATTATCGACAATCAGGTGCAGATAGGTCATAACGTCCGCATAGGCAAAAATACCGCTATTGCTGCACATACTGCCATCGCGGGCAGTACTACGATTGGTGCAGGTTGCACTATTGCTGGCGCAGTCGCTATTGCAGGCCACTTAACGCTGGCAGACAAAGTCCATATTACAGGTAAGAGTATGGTTTCAGCATCTATTTCAGAGCCGGGCTCCTACTCATCTGGTACTCCTCTGGCGCCGACGAAAGATTGGCGCAAAAATGCCGCACGTTTTCGCCAGCTTGATGCATTGGCAGCACGCTTAATAAAACTCGAACGCACTCATGGTGCGGGATAATTTTTTCATTGATCGCTTGGGGTTTGTACCATGATGGACGTTAACGAAATTCGCGAATACCTACCGCACCGCTATCCATTCTTGCTGGTGGATCGGGTGGTGGAATTGATCGAAGGTGAATCAATTATCGCGTATAAAAATATTACGGTTAACGAAGAAGTATTTAATGGCCACTTCCCGCAAAGCCCTGTATTTCCCGGTGTTATGATTATTGAAGCTATGGCTCAGGCTTCGGGTATTCTCGGTTTCAAAACCATGAATAAAAAACCACAGGATGGTTCAATTTATTTATTTGCGGGCGTGGATGATGTGCGTTTTAAACGTCAGGTTATTCCCGGTGACCGTTTGCAATTGGAGTCGCGCGTTATCTCTGAAAAGCGCGGGATTTGGAAATTTGAATGTAAAGCCAGCGTTGATGGCGTATTGGCAGCATCTGCCACTATCCTTTGTGCAGATCGCAAAATTTAATTCGCGTTAGCCTGCAATTAGCGAGAAGATATTTTGATTGACTCATCTGCAATTATTCATCCTGATGCCAAACTGGCAGCCGACGTTCAGGTCGGCCCATGGACTATTATTGGTCCTGATGTCGAAATAGGTGAGGGTAGTGTGATTGCCTCTCACGTTGTGCTGAAGGGGCCCACCACTATCGGTAAGTACAATCGTATTTACCAATTTTCTTCAGTTGGAGAAGATACCCCGGATTTGAAATACAAGGGCGAGCCAACACGTTTGGTGATTGGCGACTACAATGTAATTCGAGAAGGTGTAACGATTCATCGCGGTACGATTCAGGATCGTGGTGAAACGACAATTGGCGACCACAATTTGTTAATGGCATATGTCCACGTTGGCCATGACAGCGTGATAGGTAATCACTGTATATTGGTGAACAACGCAGCACTTGCTGGTCATGTGCATATTGGCGATTGGGCAATCTTGAGTGGATTTACCTTAGTGCACCAGTTTTGCAAAATCGGTGCACACAGTTTCTCTGGGATGGGCAGCGCTATTGGCAAAGATGTTCCTGCGTATGTCATGGTTAATGGTAGTCCTGCTGAAGCAAAAAATATTAATGTAGAAGGCCTGCGTAGGCGCGGTTTTACTAAAGACGATATCAGTTTGCTCACGAAAGCCTATAAAACAATTTATCGCCGTGGCTTGACGCTAGACGAAGCTTTGGCTGAATTAAATCCGTTAGCCGCAGAATCTCCCGCATTACAGGTGTTAATAGATTCGTTAAACACTTCAACGCGCGGTATTGTTCGTTAAATATTTTTCTGGTGTGTAGTCATCTAGAGAGTTATCTAAAAAGTTAACTGCACAGGTATCTCCTCGAAAAACGCACTAAAAATCCGGAGGGCTGGGTGTCTGATCACATACACATAGGTATTGTTGTCGGAGAGGCCTCCGGAGACATTCTTGGCGCAGCATTGATGCAAGAGTTGCGCCGCCACTTTCCCACTGCAGAATTTTCCGGTATTGGTGGCCCGCGTATGTTGGCGCAGGGCTTTCATTCGTATTTTCCACAAGATCGTTTAGCGGTGATGGGGCTGATTGAACCCTTGAAACGATTGCCGGAATTGTTGCGTATCCGCAAATTTTTGCGCGAGCATTTTATTGCTAATCCTCCGGCGGTGTTTATCGGTGTAGATTCGCCCGATTTTACGATTTCGCTTGAAGCATCGCTTAAAGAAAAAGGGATTAAAACGGTCCATTATGTTAGCCCTTCCGTTTGGGCTTGGCGGCAGAAGCGCATTATCAAAATTGCGCGAGCAGTTGATTTGATGTTGACACTTTTGCCCTTTGAAGCGAAATTTTATGAAGATCATCGGGTGCCGGTAGAGTTTGTTGGTCATCATCTCGCCGATGAAATCCCGTTGCATACCGATAAAATTGCTGCGCGCAAATCATTGGGGCTGCCCGAAGAAGGTCGTATAGTCGCACTTTTGCCGGGTAGTCGGGCGAGTGAAATTGAGCGTATGGGCAACGTGTTTATGCGCTCAGCTGTTTATTGCCTAGAACAAGATCCCAGTCTGCATTTTATCATTCCTGCTGCAACTCCTGATCGCTATCGCCAATTGCATATTGGATTAAATGAATTCGTCGATTTTCCTATTACACTCATTAACGGGCATTCCCATGAAGCTATGGCTGCGGCCGATGTAGTGTTGCTCGCATCGGGAACTGTGACACTTGAGGCGCTGTTATTGAAAAAGCCAATGGTGGTTGCTTACAAAATGGCTCCACTGACGTTCAAAATTTTATCCTGGCTCGTTAAAACTCCCTGGGTGTCATTACCTAATTTGCTCGCGCAGAAAATGTTGGTGCCTGAGTTATTGCAAACTGATGCCACTCCACAAAAGCTTAGCGCTGCAATAATGAATTATTTTGAAAACCCTGAAGAGGCTCTGGCGTTGAGTCAGACCTTTGCGCAAATGCATATTGAGCTAAAACGTGATGCCAGTGCACGCGCTGCCGAAGCGGTAGCTCGTTTAATTAAATCACGGTAATTTACGCAGGTATTCTTGTGCTTGAATCTTTTGTCAGTGTGTATCAAGGCGTGCTCGGTGCCGGTTGCGACGAAGTGGGGCGCGGCCCTCTGGCAGGCGACGTGGTTGCAGCGGCTGTTATTCTTGATCCGGAAAATCCTATCGTTGGTTTGGATGATTCCAAAAAACTGAGTGAAAAAAAACGTGAGCAGTTATTTGTTGAGATTCAACAGAAAGCCAAGAGCTGGTGTATTGCCCGCGCGTCGGTTGCAGAAATTGACAAGATAAATATATTACAGGCTAGCTTGCTTGCAATGACTCGCGCGGTTCAAGGGCTACATATACAGCCTGAGCATGTTCTGGTGGACGGCAATAAAATACCGACATGGGATTACCCTGCCGAAGCCGTTGTAAAAGGTGATAGTCGTGTTGCTGCGATAAGTGCCGCATCCATTCTTGCCAAAGTAACCCGCGACCGTGAAATGGTTGCGCTGGATAAGACCTATCCGGGCTATGGTTTTGCAGATCACAAAGGTTATCCCACTAAAGTGCACATGGATGCTTTGGAAAAATTAGGTATTACACCCATTCATCGCACTTCCTATGCACCAGTGCGGGCCAAAATTGAACAAATGAAATTATTTTAATATCCGACTCCATTCAGAAAATATTTATGCCTGCTGCTAATTTTGTCCACTTGCGTTTACACACGGAGTTCTCACTGAGCGATAGTTTGGTGCGAATTAAATCGCTCGTGAAACGCACCGCAGAATTAAATATGCCTGCTTGTGCGATTACCGACCAAACCAATTTTTATGGTCTGATTAAATTTTATAAAGCAGCGCAGGGCGCAGGAGTAAAGCCGATTGCCGGTAGCGATTTTTGGATTGCCAGCAGTGACAGCGAAGGTAAGCCAACCCTCATCACATTATTGGCGATGAGTGATCGCGGCTACAAAAATATTATTGAATTGATTTCGCGCGCTTGGCGTCATGGCCAACAACAAGGCGTGGCCTACTTGCAGCGGGAATGGATTAGCGAACACAGCGAAGGCGTAATTGCTTTGTCAGGTGGAAAATTTGGCGACGTGGGCATGGCTCTGCTCGGCGGCAGAACACCGCAAGCCAGTGAATTGCTGCACGGATGGATGCAGGATTTTCCCAATCGCTTTTATTTGGAATTGCAGCGTACCGGGCGCGAGAACGACGAAAATCATTTGCATGCGGCAGTTGCACTTGCAGCAGAAATGAACTGCCCTGTTGTTGCAACTAATGATGTGCGTTTTTTAAAAGCCAGCGAATTTG
>CAIOHY010000580.1 GCA_903858205.1 uncultured Cellvibrio sp. | reverse complement strand
TCCAGTCGTTCAGCGGCGGTATCCAGCCTTGCAGCGGCAAAAATACCCGCGCCCGATTTAACCGCCGATCCCGCTTTACCGATTAAAGGCAGCCCCAACTACACGAGCGCAAAAGATGCCGCGCGCTTTTTGGCGCAGACCACTTTCGGCCCGACAGCTAAAGATATCGATCGCATCGTTCGTATCGGCAAATCCGCATGGTTGGATGAACAATTTACTAAACCCCAAACTAAACATCTCGCATTGCTTGATAAACGCTTTGAACAAATCGGCTTTGTAGTTGAGCCCGTTCAAGATGATTCTGACGAGGGATATTTACGCGATTTGCAACGCAGCGATATTTGGTGGGAGGTCGCACTCTGGGGGGATGACCAATTGCGTCAGCGCCTTGCCTATTCACTGAGTCAGATTTTGGTTATCTCCAATGTGTCTGATGTGCTTTATAACGATACGCGCGGTATCGCCAATTACCACGACATACTGGCGCAACACGCGTTTGGCAATTATCGCGATTTGTTAAAGGCAGTTACGCTCAACCCGATGATGGGTGAATACCTGAGTATGATGCGCAATGAAAAAGCCGATCCCAATCGCAATATTCGCCCCGATGAAAACTACGCGCGTGAAATTATGCAATTATTTTCCATCGGTCTGGTGCAATTGAATCTGGATGGCAGCGTTAAACTCGATGCACAAAATAATCCGCTGCCCACTTATGATCAAACCACCGTAAAAGAATTAGCGCGCGTTTTTACCGGTTGGAATATGGCGACCATTAACAACTGGTGGGAGTGGACTGAAAGCGGCGCGAGTGAAATTTTGCCGATGAAACCCTTCAATAACTATCACGATTTCGGTGCGAAAGTTTTGTTTGGTGATCAACATATCCCTGCCGATAAATCGCCAGAGCAAGATATAGATGCCGCGCTGGATATTTTATTTGCACATCCCAATGTCGCGCCTTTTATTAGCAAACAATTAATCCAGCGTTTGGTTACCAGCAATCCGTCGCCCGCTTATGTTACGCGCGTGGCCAAGGTATTTAATAACAATGGCAACAATGTGAAAGGCGACATGAAGGCTGTGGTGCGAGCCATTGTGTTGGATGATGAAGCGCAAACTGGCCACCAAACTGCGCCTGCGACCTTTGGCAAATTACGCGAGCCGATTTTAAAAACCGCGCATTTGTGGCGTGCGTTCAAGGGCACGGGCACACCGACCAAATTAGAGAATGGTAGTGTTACTCCGCCGCGTATCCGTTTTTTAGGTTCGCACAGACTCATGGGGCAACGGCCGTTTGGTTCCAATTCCGTATTTAATTTCTATCGTCCTGATTATCAACATCCGGGCGAATTAAAAAATGCCAATATGAATTCACCTGAATTTCAGATCCTCACGGAAAGCATGGTCATGTCCAAGGTGTCTGCGCTGAGCAATGCCATTTTCTGGCGCGATACACCCCACGATTGGCTAGAGCCGACTATTGACGGCGTGTGGGATGTATTTTCGCCGCGCTTGCATTTGGATCGCGAACGCGACCTCAGCAAAAATCCAGCGGACTTATTGGATCATTTAAATTTGTTGTTGATGGCAGGGCAAATGAGTCAGCCGATGTATGAACTGGTTTTGAATCATCTTAACGTCAACAAAGTAGACCCCACCTGGGATCAAGCCGGCCAAACCTGGGCACGTGATACGCTGGTTTACGAAGCGCTCTTCTTGGTTATGGCATCACCCGAATATGCGGTGCAGAGATAATTTATGAAAACAACTACACACAATCGTCGTCATTTTCTAAAACAAGCTGCCGGTATCGCACTCGGCTCTAGTACAGCTTACGCAACCACGAGCGGATTACAGCTCGCCAATGCATTGGTGCAACCTAATGATTCCTACAAAGCGTTGGTGTGCATTTTTTTATTTGGGGGCAATGATGCATTTAACATGCTTGTTCCCACCGGCGATGCTGAATACGCAGCCTACAAGGCCTCGCGCCAGACTCTGGCCATAGAACAAAATACCTTGCTGGGGCTTAGCAGTTTGAGCGGTTCGGGAGCAAAACTCGGGTTTCATCCCACTATGCCCCACGCACAACAATTATTTAATTCGGGCACGTTGGCGGTGTTGACCAATGTGGGTGCTCTGGTTGAACCGGTGAGTAAAACTAATTATCAGGGTAATAAATCCCGGTTGCCGCCGCAGTTGTTTTCCCACAATGACCAACAAACATTTTTGCAAAGTTTGCAGTCCAGCACTCGCCGCAACGGTTGGGCAGGGCGCGCGGCCGATGCGATGCAGTCAATGAATATCAACAAAAAACTCTCAATGAATATTTCGCTCAGTGGGTCCAATATCTGGCAGAGCGGCAACAGTGTTGTACCTTATTCGATTGATGCAGCGGGCATTAAAGAGTTAGACAATTTAAATAAAAAAACCAGCGATGCCCGAGAGCTAAGTCGAGTTCAAATCTATCAAGCCTTATTGGCGCAGCAGCAAGAGAATGTTTTTCAACGCGAATACGCCCGCACGCAAACTCTCGCATGGGATCTTGCCGGTGAAGTAAAAGCCGCATTGGATGCACAAGCGCCATTAAAAACGGTTTTTCCTTCAGCTAATCCACTCGCAACCAATTTAAAAATGGTGGCGCAGATGCTATCGGCGCGCAGCAGTTTGCAAGTGACTCGCCAAACCTTTTTTATCGGCATGGGCGATTTTGATACCCACGGCGATCAATTGCGTCGTCATGACACTTTACTCGCACAATTAAGCGCTGCATTGGACGCGTTTTATAAAGCGACAATCGAGCTAGGCATCGCTGATCAAGTCACCACCTTTACTGCATCTGATTTCGGCCGCACGCTCACCAGCAACGGCGACGGCACCGACCACGGATGGGGCAGCCATCAAATGATAATGGGCGGTGCAATTAAAGGCGGTGAAATCTATGGCACCTTTCCTGAATTAATTATCGGCGGTAAAGACGATATCGGCGAAGGGCGTATTATTCCCACTACCGGCATAGATCAATACGCCGCAACCCTAGCCAGTTGGTATGGTTTGCCAGCAGGAAACTTTGCCGATGTGTTTCCAAATTTGTCGCGGTTTAATAGCGTGGATTTGGGCTTCTTAAAAAGTTGATACTGCTGTGATGTTTGAATCAATAATTATGGCGTGACCCGGCGTACGGGTTCTGAAGTAATCCTGGCGGAGCAGGGAAGGATGGTTTACGTCTCACGTCGAACAACAGCATCACCAGCCGTTTCATTGATCACCTGCTGCGCAAACAATTCCGCTTGCGCGGCAGCCAAGCTAATATCCAGAGTAACGCGCGTTGCGTAATCCACATTCACTATTTGCCCGTCATAGATATTTACCAAATGGCGAATTTTTGTTTCTTTGGCGAAATCCACCGCAACCTGAAGTTGCACACTCGGTGTAACCTGCACCAATTCCGCGTGATTCACCGCGTCGGAAACTGCACCCGAATAAGCGCGCACCAATCCGCCCGCACCTAATTTCACTCCACCAAAATAACGCACTACCACAGCGAGTGAATTACCTACATCGCGTTCAGTGAGCACATGCAGCATAGGTTTTCCCGCCGTGCCTGAAGGTTCGCCGTCATCACTAAACGCTTGGGTTTTCGGTTGGCGCGTATTGCCAATTACATAGGCCCAACACACATGAGCTGCATCGGGATATTGTTTTCGGTAGCCATCAATATGTGTCATTGCTTCATCGCGCGATGTAACTGGGTGGAGAAACGTTAAAAATTCACTGTTTTTTTCTTCAGTGGTGGATGCGATAGGGGCGGCGAGAATGGTGTAGGTGGACATTCGGTTTCCAGTACAGCGGGTAAAGTGTGCGACTATTATTGGTAGGCGCTGATGACTTGGTCAATGGCCAATAATCCTTCTTTGGCGCCGCAGGCAATACCAATCGAATGACTTGCGGGAACTTCATAATCGCGCGGATTAATACGAATTAATTTGCCATTGAATTTTTTCACAACCTGTTCGGAAAAATGGCGCACCGACGGAATATGCGTACCTGCACCCAGCTCAATCACCACCGGATTGTTACAGTGCTGCAACCAGAGTTGTAATTGCTCGGCTTGCTGATCTGACCTATCGCTGATCCAACCCCAATCGCCAAACATTAAAATATTGGGTCGCGCGATTTGATTGCAGTAGGGGCACAGCGGCGGCTTATTAATTAGCTGACATTGTTCGTGATCAACTTCAGGCAAGAACGCATCTGCCCCCCAAATGCTGGCGGAGCAGGGCTCAAGGCACTGGAGGTGATGAATCGAGCCGTGGCATTCATAAATATTATCCGCCGCAAAACCCGCCTGTTGAAATTGCCCATCCACATTGCTGGTAAACACTGAATAACCCTTGGCTTTGCTTTCGCCCCAGCGTTTTAAAATCGCAAAGCCTTCATGGGGAACTGTATTGCGGTAAAGCGCGAGTCTATGCCCATAAAACCCCCAGGCCAATTTCACATCGCGTACAAAGGTATCGGGCGACGCCGCCTGCGTGAAATCCATTTTTGCTTTTGCAAGGGCAGGGTAGGCCTTCCAAAATCCTTCATTGCCCCGAAAATCCGGCAAACCCGAATCCACACCCATCCCTGCACCTGCGGCGATGATAAGCGCGTCGGCTTGTTGGATGTAATCGGCGGCTTGGGTGATGGAGGTGTTGGGCATGGTCTTCCTGAAGT
This sequence comes from uncultured Cellvibrio sp., assembly GCA_903858205.1. GTDB lineage: Bacteria > Pseudomonadota > Gammaproteobacteria > Pseudomonadales > Cellvibrionaceae > Cellvibrio. Next base: position 1,486 of record CAIOHY010000580.1, on the reverse strand, counting down.
TTACAAAATGTATTTAGAGTTGGCTGATATCCGGTATTTCTGCAAGCGGCTATTGGGCTTTTCAGGAATCGTCATTTCAATCAAGCCCGCATTGAGCGCGGGTTTTAAATAGCGGTCACTAAATGATTTTCGGTCTTGTAAGCCCAGGGCTGTTTGTAAATCGTCACGACTCATCTCGCCTTTAAGCGCCTTAAGCAATTCTCTGACTTGGGGGGTGACTTGGGGGGCGACTTGGGGGGTATCTAAAGAGTTGGATGATTCAATAGTGTTCAGAATCATCTGAAGCATAAATTCAATAAACGGCGCGGAGTCAGTCTTTTTGGTGCTGAGGTTAATCGCCTGGTAATACTCGCTTTGGTGCTCATGCACCATACTTTCTACCGGCAAGTTTGCAAAGAGCGGGTTCCATTGATTGAGTATTAAGGTCTGCCAAAGCCGCCCCATGCGGCCATTACCATCACTGAATGGATGACTAAATTCAAATTCATAGTGGAAAACAGAACTGGCAATTAAAAGGGGCTCTTCCGTATTGGCAAGCCAACCAAACAAATCCCCCATCAAATTTTTAACGCTATTTGCTGGTGGTGCCATATGCACCACCTGATCGCCATTTATTACGCCTACATTGCCTTTGCGATAACTTCCCGCATCATCCACAAGACCTGTCATCAAAACAGCATGGGCTTTCAGCAAGTCTTTTTCACTGTTCGCTTTCCATGTTTCAAATTGTTCATAAGCTCTAATTGCGTTGCGAACTTCTAGAATTTCTTTCGGTGGTGCTATAACGCGTTTACCTTCCAGAATCGCGGTAATTTGTTCTTCGCTTAATGTATTTCCTTCAATTGCTAGCGAGCCTTGAATTGTGCGGATACGGTTTGCGCGGCGTAACCGCAGATTTTTTTCTTCCTCCAAAACTGACAGGCGGCCTACGGCTTCGCTAATTTTTGAAGATAAGCGAAGCATGGTTGGGGTTAGGCTGTGGGGTGGTTGGTAGGTTTTTGGCATTTTGATCGCAGAAGTTAGATGCTTCCGCCTACCCCTTTAAACTTCTCTACAAACGCTGCGATTTTTTGAAAAACACTTTGTTTCTTGGTCAAGTATTGAGGATTTAACGGGCTCATCTTGGGCAAAATAGCGTTGAGTTCGGTTCCTGCGTCGCTGGCGTACTCTCGTTTAAGGGAGGTTGTTATATAACGTCTGGCAGCCTCTAGATTAAGATTTTCGCTATTAATCAGCTCCTCTGCTTCACGTTGTTGCTCTGCTTGAGCAAATGCGAAAAAGGCTTCTATCACGCTGGCTTTGTCGCCAATCTGGTCTATGTCGGTTTGATTGATGAAATCTACCACCAAACTTTCTTTGGCTCGGTTGCCGATGCTGGCGCGAATTACGCGGCGAACTTCTTCAACCAAGTCGGCTTTATTTTTGGTCTTTTTATTGTGCTCGAAGATCAATTCCAGAATGTAATCCAGATTGATCTCTTGCGATT
>CAIOHY010000579.1 GCA_903858205.1 uncultured Cellvibrio sp. | reverse complement strand
AGCTTGTGGGCCTTTTTGGCCTTGGGTCACGGTGAAGCTAACTTTTTGGCCTTCGGCCAAGGTTTTGAAACCTGAACCAGAAATAGCGCTGAAGTGAGCAAAAACGTCTGGACCAGATTCTTGTTCGATGAAACCAAAACCTTTAGCTTCGTTAAACCATTTTACAGTGCCAGTAGTAGTTTTAGACATAGTATTACCTATTAATACAAAAGTAAGTTTACCCCGAAGGGCGTTTGTGCTGGAAATGTGGGAATTACTTATGTAAACAGGACGAAATACTATACTGGAACTTCGAAATGTGGTGCATAAATATTAGACGTACTTTCAAGCTGAGACTCAGTTTACACGCCTTTATATCAATGTCAATCAATTGGGTTTGCTGATGCGCCAGAGTCTAGGAGTATAATTACTTCCCCACCGTGTTTCGCTGAGAATCGCCCATGTTATTCATGCGCCAAACCCCATCTATTCTGTGTCTCTTATTGTCACTGCTTGCTATCAATACTTATGCGCAAACAGGGAATTTTAATTTGGAAGACTGGCCGCAAACACAAGCTGCGCTCAAGCCTATGTATGTCAAAGCGATTATGGAACAAGCGGGCGTACACCAAGTCAGCTTTACAAAATCGGCAGAATTTTACACTGCTGAATTGGATAAATTCGCAGCCTTTGCGTTAGATAAAAATTATCGCCCGTATTTAAAAACCTCTGTTGCACAAAATCTTGCCACTATCGCCGTCATTTACTGCGATTGGAATAACGGCGTTCCACACTGGGAATTTGCGCAGAAATATTTGGGCGAAAAACAATTAGAACTTTTACAGCCTGTTTATGGTGATGCTATAACCAAACTGCAAAATAATTGTGGTCATCCCACCAACTCCCAATGATCGAATTTTTAGTGCAATTGCATTTGCACTATCCCATCGTTTATTTGCCGCCGGGCGCGTAGCATTAGTATCACTCGTTAATGCGACCTGATTATGACTAAAGAATCCCATCCGTTTCTAATTGTATTGCTCGCCTCCGTGATTGCGATTACACCGCTCGCGGTAGATATGTATTTGCCCGCAATGCCTGACATTGCGCATGAGCTTGATGCGCATATTGGCAGCGTGCAGCAATCACTCAGCATTTTTCTCGCTGCCTATGGCCTGGGTATGTTGCTGTTTGGTCCGCTCGCCGATTCACTCGGGCGCAGGCCGCTAGCGATTTTTGGTCTAACCGGTTTTACCCTTTGCAGTATCGCCCTCGCCTTTGTCGATAACATTAACCACTTTTTATTCTTGCGTGCACTGCAAGCATTTTGCGGCGCAGCAGCGACAGTGGTAGTGCCCGGTATTGTGCGGCATTTGTATCAGGAACATACTGCCAAAGGGATGTCCTATTTATCGATGATTATGATGCTCGCTCCACTGCTCGCACCCACTATAGGTAGTGCAATTTTGTGGGTGAGCGAATGGCGCAGTATTTTTGTGGTGCTGGCGATTTATGGTGCAGTGATATTTACTTTGGTGTGGAAGTGGTTGCCAGAAATTGATAAGCCTATTAATGATAAACCCACAGCAGCGGGAAATTTTCTGAGCGGTTACAAGATTGTATTTTCAAACTCACTTGCGCGCCCGCTAATTGTGAGCATGATGTTCGGCTCATTTGCCTTTTTTTGTTTTATCACCGCCGTGTCATTTATCTATATCAATTATTTTGGCGTGAGCGAACAAGTCTTCAGTATTTTGTTTGGCGCAAATGTAATTTGTTTGATTGTTGCCAATTTTATCAATAGCCGTTTGGTAACTCGTTTGGGTTCGCTGCGCATGCTGCGTATTGGTGTTGTGCTGGCACTGCTTAGCGCTATCTTGCTTTGCGTGTTTAATTTTATCGGATTGAATATTTGGTTCAGCGTATTCAGTATTGCGCCGCTAATGGCGGGGCTTACCTTGATCTCAACCAATACGGATGCGCTGGTATTAATGAAATTTCCCAACAATTCAGGCACTGCAACCGCGGTAATGGGCACTTTGCGTTTTGGTAGCGGCGCTTTTGCAGGGCCACTGCTTGCGTTTTTCTATACCGGCACAGCGATGCCCTTTTCGCTGCTGATGCTATCTGGCGTACTGGGCGTTATTGTCTGCCAACTCTGGTTTGCCTATAACGACAAACACCTTGCTGAGACTAACAAGCGCTAGGGTAACGAGTTAATTTTCTACAGGATATGACAATGACCGAACAAAAAAATAATCCGCTACACGGCATTACGCTGGAGACTATTGTCACTCGCCTTGCGGGTCACTACGGCTGGGAAGAGTTGGGCAAGCGAATTAGTATTCGCTGTTTTCAAACTGATCCGAGTGTCAAATCCAGTTTGAAATTCTTACGTAAAACGCCTTGGGCACGTGATAAAGTGGAGCAACTTTTTTTAAACACCCGATTTCCGAGTGAGTAGGTCTTCTTATTGTTCAAGACAAATCACGACTGCTGCGTGATAGGCCTTCCAGTAGACGGGAATCACGTAGGATCGCATCCGTGATGGCAAATGTATTTGGTTGGGTGCTCCTTCAATCATCACGGGAACTGAAATCATGAATTCGTGGCCAAAGCGGCTACGCGCGTTGCCAGAAATGGTGTTGGCGACTTCGCCGACCAAATCAAAAATATGCTCGTTGCTGGTATCCATCTCACCAATGCTCAGGAGCAAATGTTTAAGCAAAATACGCGGTGCAGTGAAATACACGCAGCCGCGATAAGGGCCGGAAATACCAATAATGCCAGTCACATCATAGGCGGCGGGATTATTGTTTTCGACCAAATAAGGTGTACCGACTTTTACATCCTTGTCATTGGTATGCTGAAAATAATTCACAACACCATCGATAAATACTTGCAAAGTTTCTTGTGACATTGGCTGGGCCTTAATCGTCGGTTAATTCCGTAAGCGCTTCTAGCAACTGATCATCTGTAAAAGGCTTGCAGAGAAATCCGCGCGCACCTTTTTTTAACGCCTCTATTCCTGTGGCTTTATCCGATAGCGCGGAAATCACTAAGATACGTAAATTTGAATCCATTGCCATAAGCTGCTGAATGCAGGCAATGCCATCCATTTCCGGCATGGTCAAATCCATGGTGACCACTTGCGGGCGTGTTTGCTTAAATAGGTCGAGTGCTTCTGCACCATTGGCGGCAGAGGCGACCACACGGAATTTATCCGAATCATTACAACGTTCAATTTTGCGGCGAATAATATTGGAATCGTCCACAATCATCAGTGATAACATTCTATTGTCCATTATAAATTCACGCGGCAATTTCTTCGCTGGCGTTGGCATAGAGTATGGGCAAGGTAATAACAAAACGGCAGTGGCGCCCTTTGCGGCTCGATACGCTGATCTTTCCGCGCTGCGCTAACACATGACTCATAACCGATTCCATACCAACGCCTCGGCCGGCATCGATACTGATTTCGTTGGCAGTGCTAAAACCTTCTTGAAAAATTAATCCAAGCAAATGTTTGTTGGTCCAGGATTCAATTTCTTCTTCAGGCCACTTACCGGTGGCGATCGCTTTAGTGCGAATCGCGTCATAGTCCAAGCCCTTCCCATCATCCATCACCGTTAATTCCATTTCGGATTCGGATATTTTGGCGAGACGCAGATCAATTCGACCGATCAACGGCTTTTCACTTAATTCACGGTCACGCGGCGGTTCTATGCCATGTACAACCGCGTTGCGGAGCAATTGAATGCAAATGTCTTTAATCTTTTGTTGGTACTGGCTGTCCAGATCAATTTCCGTGAGGCCGCTCGCTACGAACTTCACCAGCTTGCCGTTGCGCATTGCAATGTTTTGCACAAGATCATCAAGGTGACCCCATCCATCATCGCGCCGGCTTCCGGTAATGTGTTTGTGGCTGACATGGCGCGGTTCACTGGTGCTGACCACCGCAAACTGGCCGAGTTTTTCCGTGAGATGTTCAACTTGCTGGGTATAACTGATCAGGCTCTCAAGCTGCACCGTTAAACCGAGATAGTCATTGCCGGTTAAATCGCGTTTGTCGCGCAGCAGTGCGAGAGTGTCTTCCATTTTGTGCGCGGCACATTCAAAAAATTCCAACTTGAGTGATGCGGCTTCACCTTTGAAATTATGGATTTCGCGAAAGATACTGGTGGCTTTGTCGCGTACTGACTGAGCGGTCTTAGCTGGTTGGCGCAGAATGCTATTGATGCGATTGAAACAGTCGAAGCTGTTGGCAAGGAATTCTTTAAGTAAGGCTGGATGAGTATGCAACAGCCCTGTGATCATCTCCAGTTGTGATTCGTTATGCTTGCGGCTTTCGTTGAGTGCTCGTTCCAACTTCACGCGCTCAGTGATGTCCAGCACAGTGACCAACACATGTGAAATGGTCTGTATATCATTTTCATCTTTTTGATAGGCGCGGGCAAAACTGAATTGTAAATGTTTGGTAAGAAAGCCGCCGTTACTTTGGGCGATATTAACTTCTACCAAACTGAGCGGATTTAAATCCCCAATCAGTTTTTCTTTTACCTTTGGATCAAATAATAATTCGATAAAGTCACTTGCTGTTTCGGCTGCTTTCTCGCTGACAATATTTTCCAGCAGCGCGTGAAACGATTTCCCTGCAAACTCTTGCGGCCCCAATACATCTATCAGGCGTGCAGAATGCTGCTCACCCAAAACCAAATCCTTATCAATTAAAAACAAGCCCTCGTTAACGGTTTCCAAAATTTCTGAAGTTTCCCGGCGCGCTTTTTCAATTACCTTGTCGCTATCACGCAATTGTCTAACAAAGTGAAACATAATGAATAAAAAATTGATGATCGCGAGACTTATACCAACGGTCTGAATTATCTGTAGCCGTGTGGCCTTAGAAGCTGCTACTTTTTCCAAGTCAATCGTTAAGTCATTCATTAGCGAAAGAATGGCCAAGTTATGAACGCGGGCCATGGCAACCGCAACGGTGAGAGAGCTTTGATAGTCGGCGCCCTGTTGAAAATCAATTGCAAAATTTTCAATAGCGGTTTTATAGGAGCGCCAGAGTTCGGTTGCATTACGTAATGAATCTTGTCCTGCTTGGCTACTAACAGGCGCCAGCGTAACTGTCTGATTACCCGCGCCGCGTACATTACCGCCACGGGTAAAAGCGTTAAGTGTTTCGTCAAACAATCCTTTGCTTAATTGCAGCTCGTCGAATGCAGTTTTGAAACCGATGGGATCATCGCGCGAAGCGTCTAGTACAAATAAGGTTTTTGCCATGCGTTGAGACAGCATGCGTTGGCGCCCGGCGAGATTTACACCTACCGCGTCGTCGGCAATTTCAAAGGAGACATAAAAATTGAACAGGAGTACGGAGGCGTCAAGTAGCAAAAATAAGGCGATAGAAATGATAATGCCTTTGTATTTTCCAAAATCAAATCGCGGCTGGTATTGCCTATCGAAATTTTGCGACATCTGGTTCACCTATCATCATTAAATGAGTGCAGTTGTACGCAACTGCCAGGCGTTCCACCTTGCCCTGAAAACTCCGACATTCTGTGATCTACTTATCACTCTGTAGGAGCTTTAGCGAAACTTATGCCAAGTAATTTTTAGCCTGTGTGATTGGGCCCAAGAGCCAAATTGGGACAAATAATCGAGTTAGCGGAAGCGGATGCCGCTCTATTTGGCGCATAAATTTGTTTGTGCAATAAAAAGCATCCAAATCGCACTAACCCGCCGGTGCTTAATTGGTGCAATGCTGAAGCGGCGTGCGCACATTTAGCGCCTTGGTGAATTTTACTTATTGATCTTGAAGCTGCATGGCCCACATCTGCGCGTATTTTCCTTGTTGTGCGAGTAGTTCGGCATGAGTGCCCTGTTCAACAACGGCACCGGAATCCAACACAATAATTTGGTCAGCATCTACCACCGTCGATAATCTATGTGCGATCACGAGTGTCGTGTGGCCGCTCGCGACTTCATGCATGGCCGCCAGAATTGCCGCTTCGGAATTAGAATCGAGTGCGCTGGTCGCTTCATCAAAAATTAAAATCGACGAGCCTTTTAATAACACGCGCGCAATTGCGATGCGCTGTTTTTCGCCACCCGATACTTTTAAGCCGCGTTCACCCACGAGGGTTTTATCACCTTGCGGTAAGCTATGAATAAATTGTTCAAGATGAGCCATTTTAATTGCGCGGTCGATTTGTTCGTCGCTCGCCTGCGGATTACCGTACGCAATATTCTCGCGAATGCTGGTGTTAAATAGCACTGTGTCCTGCGGGACTATGGCGATGGCGCGGCGCAAGCTTTCCAGCGTCACCGTACGAATATCTTGCCCGTCGATTTCGATACTACCGGAGTTAATGTCGTAAAAGCGGTAAAGCAAGCGCGAGAGCGTACTTTTACCCGCACCTGAAGAGCCGACAATCGCCACTTTGCTGCCTGCCGGAATCTGCAACGTAAATTGATTTAAAATCGGACGCTCGCTGTGATAACCAAAATCCACTTGCTGAAAATGGATTGCCCCCTGACTGACCTGCAGCGGCTGCGCCTCGTGGCAGTCGCTAATGGCTGGGCTGCGTTTTAACAGCGCGAGCATATTTTCCAAATCGGTGAGTGAGCGGCGAATTTCGCGATAGACAAAACCGAGAAAATTGAGCGGGATGAATAATTGAATCATGTAGGCATTGATCATCGCCAAATCGCCCAAGGTCATTTCCTTGTCGATCACACTCTGCGCGGCCATCCACATCATCGCCGTCATTGCCAATGCAATAATCAACGCTTGACCAGAGTTGAGCGCGAGCAGCGACAGGCGATTTTTTAGTTTTGCGGTTTCCCAGTTGGCGAGAAACTTATCGTAGGTCTCGGCTTCGTAGTGTTCGTTGTTAAAATATTTGACGGTTTCGTAGTTGAGCAGCGAATCTATCGCGCGGGTACTGGTGGATGAATCCGCTTGATTGGCTTCGCGCACAAATTTATTGCGCCACTCGGTGGTGTAAATAGTAAATATTACATAGATAGCAACAGCGACAAGCGTAATCACTGCATACCAGATAGAAAACGCAGCGGCAAAAATAATTGCCACCATTAAAATTTCAAACAGGGTCGGAACAATATTGAACATCAAAAAACGCATCAAAAAACTGATGCCATTGGTGCCGCGCTCTATATCGCGACTGATACCGCCAGTCGCGCGATCGAGATGAAACGCCAGTTCGAGCGAGTGTAAATGCCGGAATACGCGCAAACCGATTTTGCGCATCGCATGTTCAGTGACGCGGCTAAATAATGCATCGCGCACTTCGCCAAAAAAAAACGCTGCCGAAACGCAGCGCACCGTAAAAGAGAATAAAAAAAGCAGGCAGCGCCACTTCCGGCGCGATACTGCGATCCACGCCATCAATAATATGTTTAAGCGCCCAGGGCATCACCAGTGTTGCACCCTTGGCGGCAAGTAGCGCGACGACTGCGAGAATCACCCGCCCTTTAAAATCCCACAGGTAAGGCAGTAAATAGGCCATGCTCTGGCGCAAATTTACTTTCGTATCAACACGAGCTTCCTGGTTGGGATGGGCAGATAGACCGGACGAATGCATGCCGCGCATAGAAATGTCTTCAGTGAAAGAGGATTTTGGAATGGGTCAGGACTTGGGGGCGGGCAGGCGAATTACAACCTGCAGGCCACCTAGTGGGCTGTCGTGCAAACTCAGTTCGCCTTTGCAGTGTTCTACTATATCGCGCACTATGCCCAGACCCAATCCGTGGCCTTGAATTTGTTCATCAATACGTGCGCCGCGATTTAACACCTGTGCGCGCAACTCGGGCGCTATGCCAGGGCCATCATCGTGGATGGTAACAATAAAATGCTCTGTATCGCGCGTGATTGCGAGCGAAACTTTTTTCTTCGCCCATTTGCAGGCGTTATCAAGCAGATTGCCAAGTAATTCCAAAATATCTTGTCGGTCCCAGGGCAGGCGTAAATTATCTGTGGCCGACCAATCAATGGTTAAATTGCGCCCGTGAATTTGTGCAAGTGTGCTGACTAAATCCGGCAACTCTGTCGCACACACAAAATAGGCGCCCGGTAGTGCTTCGCCAGCAAGGCGCGCGCGCCCCAACTCGCGACTAATGCGCTCCTGCATATGCGTGAGTTGGTTGCGCAAATTATCGCGCAGTTCTTGATGAGCATTTAATTCCTGACGATTAGCGAGGCTAAATAAAATCGCAAGCGGCGTTTTTAATGCGTGGCCGAGATTGCCTAAGGCGTTGCGCGAGCGAGTGAGATTATCTTCCGTGTGGTGCAACAAGTGGTTGATTTGTTGCACCAGCGGCTGTAATTCCTGCGGCACTTGCGCGTCCAACTGTGCGCGCTGCCCCTGTTGCAGCTGTGCGATCTGCGTGCGCACCTGTTCCAAGGGTTGCAGTGCGCGCGCGACAAAATAGCGTTGCAGTAGTACCAGGAGCAGAAGTGCGCCCAAGCCAATGCCGCCACCGATTAATTGAACGCGACGAAAGCTGTCGAGCATGGGTGTGTAATCTTGCGCAACCACAATCAAAATATTTTTGCCGAAGCGGCGATAGTCGGTGCGCACAATGAGTAGCTGTTGTCCTTGCGGGCCATCCATCAAATCGTTCATTAATCCTTGCTGGTCAGGCTCAGGCAGCGAATAGTCCCAAGACGAACGCGAGCGCCATTGTTGATCATCCAAATGAATACAAAAATAGTGGCCGGAAAAAGGGCGATGATAGGCAGCCGAGACATGTTGCTGATTCAGTTCAATCCCATTAGCGCCGCGCACCAGTGCGGCCACGAGCAATTCAGCTTCCTCGTGTAAGTGATTATCAAGATAGCGCCGCAGGCCCTGATCAAAAAGCCACAAACTGATTTGCGCGAGCGCTAGCCCGACCAAAATCAGCACGGCGATTAAACTGATACTCAAACGCTGCTGGATGGAGTTGAGTGCACGCCGCATCGGCTTAGTTTCCATGAATGTTGATGCCAATAAAACGATAGCCCTGACCGCGTCTGGTTTCGATGGCACTTTTGCCCAATTTGCTGCGCAGATGATTCACGTGCACTTCTATTACATTGGAATCGCGTTCGGTTTCGCCGTTGTAAAGATGATCATTGAGTTGGCTTTTGGAAATAATTTTTCCGCTGTGCAACATAAAATAGCGCAGCAAACTGAATTCGGCGGCGGTCAGTTCAATCTCTTCGCCATCTTTAATGACGCGCTGGCGGGATTCATCCAATTGCAATCCCGCTACCGCTAGTTGCGGCTGGTTAACTTGCCCGTGAGTGCGACGCAAGAGCGCTTGAATGCGCAGTTGCAATTCTTCTGGATGAAAAGGTTTGGTGAGGTAATCATCAGCACCCGCTTTTAAACCATCGATACGCTCCGCCCAATGGTCGCGTGCGGTGAGAATTAACACTGGGCGATTCATGCCAGTCGCGCGCCATTCGCGCAAAATTTCCAAACCGGATTTGCCCGGCAAACCTAAATCGAGGAGGATTAAATCATAGGGTTCACTCGCGCCTTGGTAGAGCGCATCGCGGCCATCGGCCAACCAATCCACTGCATAACCGGCGCGCTGTAAATCAGCGGTGAGTTCATCGGCGAGCGTGACGTTATCTTCAACAATTAATAAACGCATCACTCGTCCTCCTTGTCTTTTAAAATCGTCCCCGTATGTGCATCAAATTTAAGTTCGCGCACCACGCCCTCGCGCGTGGCGAGTTCTACTTCATAAATATAAATATCATCGTCTTCTTCCAATTCCACTTCGAGCAAGCTGGATTGCGGGTGGCGCTGGGCGACCAGTTCCAATAATTTTTCCAATGAAATAATGCGCCCTTGCTCGCGTAGACGCAGGGCCTCATCTTGGGAAAGGTCGCGCGCGTGTGCGCTACCGGTAAGGGCAATAAAACCGGCGATCAATAAGTATCTAAGGGCGGCGCTCATGATAAAACTCCTGCAAGCGGGTGAATCATACTGCAATAGTAGAGAGATTAATCTGTCCCGCTTAAACCAAACTTAATTCATCCCTGTGTCTATCTTGTCATGCTATGGGTCAAGCGCATTGACGTCAAAATCAGGCTTGTAGATACTAGGCGGGTGCAGCTTGTATTGCTTGTGATAGGAACCTGAATAAGAGCGGATTGCTCATGGAACCCGATGATCAAGGAGTGAAACTGCCCAGTAACCTAACAACCACAAGAGATTTAACCTAAAGGACATGAGTATGCATCTGCTCTTTTTTTCGCCCCCTTCGCTGGGTGTGCTATTGGCGCTGGTATTGACCTGCGCAATCGCACCGCTCCAAGCTGCCGAACCTTCCAAAAAACATACCCCTCTGCCACTGGAAGTTTTTTATAACGATGCCAGTGTGCAAGACGTCGAGCTATCACCCGATGGTACACACTTACTTGCACTAAAAAATATTGATGGCGATACCGTAGTCATGGTGCTTGAAATCGCGACGGGCAAAGTGTTTTATCCAACGAAAACAGATAACAAGCAATATAAATTTAATTGGGTGAGGTGGGCAAACGATGATCGTTTATTGATGAGTTTGCGGTTTGATAGCCGTATGTTTAACGGTGTCCAATATATGCAGACGCGCCTACTCGCCACGGATGCAAAAAAGCCGGGCAAGTTGATCACACTGGTTAAGCCCGATGACGATGCCGATTGGGTTAGCCAATTCCAGGATAACGTAATCAGTTACCTTCCTGATGATCCTGAACATATATTAATAAGCGTTGATCGCGAAGTCCCTTTGCATCAAACCGTATACAAAGCCAATGTTTACACTGGTAAGTTAAAGCGCGTTAAAAAACATTCTGGCACTGTTCGCTCATGGTATGCAGACCGCGCAGGCAATGTGCGTATTGGTGAACACTATGATGACAAAAAACGCAAAGTGACTTACAAAATTCTGGATCAAGCCACTCAAAAATGGGTTGTGGCCTGGGAGTATGTGGTACTCGATGAGCCGGAAATAGGTATCGCCGGTTTTGGCCATAACCCCAATGAATTATTTATTTTTGCTGATCATGAAGGACGTCAGGCGCTATTTAAAGTAGACCTGAGCCAACCCGGTTATCCACGCGAATTAATTCTCAGCAATGAAAATTACGATGTTCGCGGTCGACTGATTTATTCCAATGCGCTCAAAGAAGTAGTGGGGCTGTATTACAGCGACGGCAGCTCGCGCAGTGTGCTCTGGAACAAAGAATTCAAGGCCTTTCAAGCCGGTTTGGATAAAGCCCTGCCAGATACCAATAACTACATCGTCGGCTTGAGTGAGGACGACCGCAAATATGTACTATTCAGCAGCAACAGCACCCAACCCGGTACATTTTTATTTGGCGACCGCGATTCCAAAAGTCTCACTCATGTGGCAGATGTTTATCCGAAATTAACCAAAGACGTGTTAATCGAAAAAGAAGCGCGCAAATATAAAGCGCGCGATGGTTTGGAGCTGGAAGGCTTTTTGTCCTTGCCCAAAAATTTTGCCAACAAACCTATAGCCACCATTATCCTGCCCCACGGTGGCCCAATGAGTGAAGACGGCAAAGAGTTTGATATGTTTTCCACTTTTATGGCTAACCGTGGTTACGTGGTATTCCAACCGAACTTTCGCGGATCATCAGGCTACGGCCATGATTTTATGATGCAAGCGGTCGGAGGCATGGGCTTGGAAATGCAAGACGACCTGGAAGATGCGGTGAAATATTTGGTCGCTGAAAAAATTGCCGACCCCCAAAACATCTGCATCGTAGGTGCCAGCTACGGCGGTTATGCTGCATTAATGGGGGCCACCAAAACCCCGGACTTGTTTAAATGTGCCGTCAGTTTTGCTGGCATCTCTGACCTGATCAAATTGCGCGATAAGTACCGCTACTTCACCAACAAAAATACTGTACGCAAACAAATTGGCGAGGATAAAGGTCAACTCAAACAAACCTCACCGGTGCGCATGGCCGAAAAAGTCAAAATACCTATTTTGTTAATTCACGGCGACGACGATGTAGTTGTTCCGGTGAATCAAAGTCGCATAATGGCTGCCGCTTTAAAAGATGAAGGCAAACAGTATGAGTATATAGAACTGGAAGATGGCACCCACAACCTGGATTATTTACCCCATCGCAAAAAAACCTTTGAGGCGATGGAAAATTTCCTGAAAAAATATTTGCCGATCTAGACTGTTTTCAGATCTAGAAGGTACCGGTCTTAGTTTCTATTCGACCACTTCAACAGCGCACTCCTAATCCGGTGCGCTGTTTTTTTTGCTCAGCCACGCAGTTCCTATACACGCACAAAGTTTCACAATTCTGCTGACGGGATATTTCTATACTAGCGTCCATCAGGGTTGTGCTCCCTCCACGGCAAGCCGCAACTCACCCTCTTCACTTGCGGTAATCAGTATGAATACATCACCCGCCGTTCCGCGTCCGCTGAAAATTGTGCACTTTGTTACCGGTGGCTTTACCGGTTCCACCAAGGTCGCTATCGATTTAATTCGCGCCGTAAAAGACAACCCGCGGTTCTGCACGATGCTGGTACTCCGCAAAAAGTCCTCTACTGATTTCGAGCGCGTTAAACAACTACAAGCGGAAGGCATATCCCTTAAAGTCGTTGCGGGCTGGTCCCATCTCGCGACCATTATTGAGTTGATGCGCATCTGCCGCGAATACCAGCCCGATATTCTGGTCACCCACGGTTTTAGTGAACATCTCTGGGGTAGGTACGCGGGCTTACTCGCGCGCGTGCCCCATTTAATTCATGTTGAACACAATTCGCGTGAGCGCTATACGCCACTGCGTTTGTTGCAAGCGCGCTGGCTTGCACAATATACCGATAAAATTATTGGCTGTTCGGAGGGCGTGCGGTCGCGTCTGCAGGAATTACAATTTCCCGCTGAAAAAATTTGCGCGATCAATAATGGAATCGAATTAAACCAGTTTCAGTCTGCGGGTTCTTTGCCGCTTGCTGAGCGCATTCCCGGCATTATTATGCCCGCCCGTTTTGCCAAACAAAAAGACCACGAAACTCTGATTCGCGCTGTCGCCTTGCTGCGAGACAAAAACATTATTCTGCCGGTGTTGTTCGCTGGCGCAGGTAGTTCGCGCCATATCGCTAAAGCAAAAAAAGTAGTCAATGAGCTTCAACTTAACCAACAAGTTCACTTTGCGGGTCACTGCGGTAACCTGCCATTTTTGTTGATGCGCCACCAGATTTGTGTGTTGAGCACGCGTTATGAAGGTATGCCCCTCGCGCTCGCGGAGGGCATGGCCGCCGGTTGCGTGGTAGTAGGTTCCGCTGTGGTCGGCGTAAAGGAAATGATTCGTCACGGTAGAGATGGCTTGCTGGTAAAACCACAGTGCGCCTATGCCATGGCCGATGCTTTGGAAATTGTGTACCGTAATTCAACTTACGCGCAATTGCTTGCCGCGCAAGGGCGTGAACGCGCGCAGGCAGAATTTTCACTCGCCACTATGGCGCAACACTATGAGCATGTTTTTTTAAATTTACCGCACAAAAATACCACTGAACTGGTTGAGCGGTTGGTACTGGAAAATTAATAGGTGTAATTGATCGTGATCCCTGCGTCCAAACCCTGGCTGAGCATTTTAATTCCGGTGTACAACGTGGAAGCCTATTTGCGCGAGTGCCTTGAATCAGTGGTGCTTCAAATACTACCCGGCGTAGAAATTATCGCGCTCGATGATTGCTCTACTGACAGTTCACATCAATTGCTGCAAGAATTTGCGGAAGATTCTATAGTTCCAATCAATATTTTGCGTCACAACCATAATCGCGGTTTAAGCGCAGCGCGCAATACCTTGCTCGATAACGCTCGCGGTGACTATGTATGGTTTCTCGATTCTGATGATGCCTTGCATTCGGGTGCGATAGCGGAGTTACAGCAGATTGTCCGCCGGTATGCCCCCGATCTGGTGATGTGCGATTTCCGTGTTTGGCGCGAGCAGCAGCGCTGGAAGCATGTGTGGCGCGGCGAAAATCACACGGCGACTTTTTCTGGTGCAAAACAAAAATTGCTCACTGATCCGCTGAAATTATTTGAAGGGATTTATAAAGAGCGCAATTTGCATATCTGGTCAAAAATATCCAAACGTTCGCTCTGGGGAACTGATTTGCGTTTCCCTGAAGGGCGCGTAATGGAAGATATGGTCGTCACACCGCGCCTGGCGCTACGTGTAAAAACCTATTTTTACCAACCGAGTGTGTGGGTGGCCTATCGCCAGCGCGAGGGCAGTATTCTCTCCAGTGCCAATCAGAAGAAAATCGATGATATGTCCATCGCCTGTGCGGGTGTATTGGCGCTTTGGTTAAAACACTATCCGCAATTGTCGCGTCGCGCGCGTTTTTATTTCAGCTATTTTTGCGTGAAGACTCATATTTGTGTCGCGCGCGATATGCGCAGTTTGCACAAGAACGCTAGCCCGGATTTAAGCCTGTATCGCGCGCGCTTTTTTGCACATATCGGTTGGAGTAAACGCGAACTCTTCGGCGAATATCTCAAGCGCGGCTGGTTATTGCGCTTGAGGCGCTTTGTGCAGGAGCACTGAGTCGCTCACAATCGTTTTTCCGGTAAATGGCTGCGAGTGTTATCATGCACACAACACCAGCCAAGACCCCGAGCGCCGATGAAAATACCCAAACGCTTACAGCCATTAGTTGACGATGGCTTGATCGATGAAGTTCTGTTCCAGTTGATGAGCGGCAAAGAGGCGCAAGTCTTTGTGGTGCGTGCTAACGACGAAATCCGCTGCGCCAAAGTCTATAAAGAAGCCAATAAACGCAGCTTCAAGCAGGCGGTGCAATATCAAGAGGGGCGCACCGTGCGCAACTCGCGCCGTGCCCGCGCCATGTCCAAAGGCACTCGCTACGGTCAAAAAGAAGCGGAAGATGCCTGGTTGAATGCCGAGGTAGATGCGCTTTATCGCCTCGCGGAAGCCGGTGTGCGCGTACCTACCCCTTACTGGTTTTTGGAAGGCGTTCTGGTGATGGAGCTGGTTGTCGATGAAGACGGCGACCCTGCGCCGCGTTTGGATGACGTTGCCTTTGATCCGGAAACCGCGCGCGAATATCACGCCCAGATGATGATGGAAATTGTGCGCATGCTCTGCGCCGGTTTGGTTCACGGTGACTTGTCGGAATTTAATGTGTTGGTTGATCACAGCGGCCCCGTGGTGATCGACCTGCCTCAAGCTGTGAATGCCGCTGGCAATAACAACGCCAAAATGATGCTTACCCGCGACGTGAATAATATGCGCGACTACTTTGGCCAATACGCGCCGGATTTATTAGTCACCCATTACGCCGAAGAAATTTGGGATTTGTTTGAACACGGCAATCTACACCCGAACGTAAAACTCACCGGCGAATTTGCGGAGAGCAACGTCGATGCCGATATCGCCACCATGATGCGCATCATCGAACACGCCAAAGCCGAAGAAGAAGACCGCAAAGAACGCGAACGCATGGCGCGCGATGGGGAGTTTTAATTCAATCTCAGCATTAACGTCAGTGGATGAATAGGCGAAATACTAAACCCATAATATTCGTAAAACGCTCTGGCCTTTTCATTCAACGCATGCACGACTAAAGCCCTAACCCCCGCGTTTTGCGCAACGGATTCCGCACGGTTAACAGCATCCTGCAATAAACCCGCGCCCAGTTTTATCCCCTGCGCGCGGTGATCTACAGCAAGGCGCGCAAGTATCAATACCGGAATCGGGTCGGGCATATTGCGGCGCACGGCACCCGTCGCCAACTGATGAGCGACCGCACCCGCCGCCAGTGCGTAATAGCCGCACACGCGATTATCCTGATCAGTCACAACAAAGGTTCTGCTGGCGCCGCTCACTTGATTGATCAACGCGCGGCGCTTGAGCCAGTCATCCAAACTCGCTTCGCCGCAATCAAATTCGCTGATGATATGGGACGCAACCAAAGGCTGGGGCGCACTTAAGAGCAAACTCATGCGTTGTTTTTATCCCAAGGCGATTTCACGGCCATCAGCCGCTCCAACCCCTGATTCGCTTGTAAGGGGGCGTCCAGCAGTGCGGCAAATTGCTGGAATTTATCGGAATCCAAACTGAAAAACACCTGATCCAGCAATACCGCTTGAGCACGCTCGCACGCAGCTTCCAGCATAAAATCAGACCGGTTTTTACCCAGCAAGCTGGCGGCCTGATCAATCAGGTCACGCTGTTCAGGCAAAGCACGTAAGTTAATCGCTGCGGCGCGCATAGTCAGCTCCAGGTGTATATACAATAGCTACACACTTTACGCCATGTGTAGCTATTGTCAATACAGTGGGTGATGTCCAAGGTTATTGCGGCGTGAATATGCGCTGGGGGGATAGATTGTTGAACACCAGAAAATTGGTTTTTATTAGCATCCCCGGGTAACCCCGGGAATGCTAGCGGCGCGATTTAGATTTTTTGGCTCACGCCAAACAAATTACGATAGACAACGGCCATGAGTACGATGCCGAACGGCAGGGCCCAAATCAAACCGATACCCAGTGGTAACGCGGCGACCAGAAAAATGATTATCAACAATATGTAGAGCACGAACATTTCAAACCAGCACTTATTGATTCGCTTGCGCGAGGTTTCCAGTGCTTCCCAGATGCCCATATTTTTTTCAACCAGTAACGGCATGGCCATCGAATAAGCCACCATTAAATAAATTCCGGGTAAGATCAACAGTATTAAACCGATACAAATCAAAATCATCATCAGCAAATACAAAAAGAAAATCGAAACTGTCTTGGAATAATAATCAAAAATCATAAAGGCATTCGCAGGTTCGCCGACGCTGCGCTTGATTCCGATCATGGTCATGCCCGCCGAGAGTGGGTAGGTAACTAACCCAACAACTATTTGTGAAACTATCATCATTACTATCGAGTCTTTGCCCAAAAATTCAAAGGGTATTGAGACAGCGAATAAAATTCCGAGGTAGATCAGAATTGCACCCCAAAGTGTTGCTTTGAATCCGCTAATCAGGCGCCAAGCTTCGTTCAGCGCATTACTGATATCCCAATTGGGATTCTCCTGATAATTGCTCCCTTGTGTTTCTTCTTGAAGATTACTTTGCGGTGTTTGGTAAGGATTAGTTTCCGACATTTCCTGTCTCCGACATTATTGATCATTAGATTGTAGATTGGCTTTCATTCACCCTTGCCAGCACCGGCAACTCAATACTTGCACAACAACCACCCGAATCCTGATTGCTCAGGGTGAGGCGGCCATTATGCGCTTCAATGATTTGGCGGGATAGTACAAGGCCAATGCCTGACCCTTGTTTTTTGGTGCTGTAAAAAGGCACAAAGAGATTGTTGGGATTGCTGATGCCGGTGCCTTGATCGCAAATATCGAGCTTGAAAAACTGATGGCTAACAGCCCAACGAATTTTAATGATGCTAGAGGGATTCGTGAGTGCAGTCGCTTCGACCGCATTCTTGATAAGGTTAATTAATACTTGCTCAAACTGTATTGGGTCGAGTTGCAAAGTAAAATTAGTTTCCGTTTCTATCTCGATCGCTGTGTGATTAAACAGCGCAACAATTTTTTCAACCAATGGGCGAATGGCTAGGGGTTGGATTTGCGGTTCAGGTAATTTGGCGAGCTGTTTGTAGCTTTCCACAAACTGGCTCAGGCCTATGGCGCGCTCGCTGATAATATGCAAACCTTCGCGCAAATCCTCTGCGACGGTTTCACCCCGCACATCGCGTTCAATCAGACGTTTAAGTGTTTGGCTGATCGATGCAATGGGTGAAAGCGAGTTGTTGATTTCATGGCTGATCACGCGTATCAAATCTTGCCAGGCCTTGCGCTCCTCAGTGCGCAAAAGGCTTCGCATATCGGTAATGAATAATAATTTGTGTTGTTTACCCGCATCGCGAAATTCTTCGATGTAGACATTAAATCGCCCTTGTCGATAGCCGAGCGATAATTCCACTAGTTGATGGCAGCCGCTGGTAAGTTCTTGCACAAATGCGAGTTGCTGCAACAATTGCTGATTGGATGAGGCGTTGTGCAATTGCAATAAATGGTCAGCAGCGGGATTGCTAAACCGGATTTGATTGTTCTGAGTGAGTGCGATAATCGCGACATCAATATGTTCGATGATAGTGCGCAATAATAATTGGCTTTCAACGGATTTCCACCGCTGCTGGCTCATGCCTTGAGCCAAATCATTCATTGCACTCACTAATTCATCGAGTGCGCCGCCGCTTTGGTCAGAGCGGGCGCGCAGCGCGTAATCGCCCTGAATCAGCGCTTCCAATAAATTGCTGATGCTGCGAAATTGGTAAGATATTTTTTGGTAGATGGAATAGCTGGCGTACAGAATCATCAAGCTGCCGAATAAACCGGTCAACAATATCAACCAGATAGAAATATTGGCGAGCACCATCATCCACAGTAACAGCAGTAGCAATGGCAGCGAGGCCAGCAGCACCAAGCGAATTAAATGAGCCTCAAAGGGGCGTCGTTTCTGCATATCAGCTTTTTAACTTTTCCAGACGGCGATAAAAGGCACTGCGACTAAATCCGAGCGAATCAGCGGCCTTCACCGCATCACCATTAAAATAAGCGAGGCGCTGCAGGATAATATCCTGTTCGATTTCTTCCATCACCCGCAAATCCTGCGTTGCAGATTGATTTTGCATGGGTGTTGCAACGAGTGTTTGTCCTGCATTCGTTAAACCAAGGTCACGCAACTGAATGCGTTCGCCTTTACACAAAATCTGCGCGCGCTCCATTACATGGCTCAACTCACGCACATTGCCTGGCCATGCATAGGCGCAAAGCGCGGCTTCTGCTTCTGGTGCAATATCCAGGGTTGGGCGACCGTATTTTTTTGCGGCTTTGCTGAGAAACGCGTTAGCCAGTGGAATAATGTCCTCAACGCGTTTTCGCAGCGGTGGAATTTCTATCTCCACAGTATTAATGCGATAGAGTAAATCTTTGCGGAATTTACCTTCGCTTACCGCCGCCTGTAAATCGCAATTGGTTGCGGTGATCAAACGGAAATCGGTGTGTTGGGTTTTGCTGGAACCGACTTTTTCAAATTGTTTTTCTTCGAGCACGCGCAGTAATTTTCCCTGCTGTGAATAGGGCGTGTTGGCGATTTCATCAAGAAATAAAGTCCCTTCATCAGCCAATTCAAAACGGCCAATGCGCGTGGTTTTGGCATCGGTAAATGAACCTTTTACATGGCCAAACATTTCACTTTCAAACAGGGTTTCTGTTACTGCGCCCATATTGACTGAAATAAGTTCTGCATGGCTGCGCGCTGAGCGTTGATGCAGATAACGCGCAAACAGACTTTTACCGGTGCCATTTTCGCCGGTAAAGATAACACTGGCATCACTGGTGGCAACATGCTGGATAGTATTCAGCACACTCATGGTGAGTGCAGACTTTGCCACTATCGCACCACACAGATTGGCTTCTTCGCGCAGCAATTGATTTTGTTGCAGCAATTTTTGCGTTTGTTTTTCGGCATCGGCCAACTTGGTTTGATTATTAATAATCGTCAGTAGCCGATCATTTTCCCAGGGCTTTTGAATAAAATCATTGGCGCCTTTTTTGATTGTGCTCACCGCCACATCGATAGTGCCCCAGCCGGTCATTACTACAATGGGCACCAGTTCATCCATAGCGCGAATGGCGCTGATCAGTGTTAACCCTTCATCGCCCGAGGTGGTATCAGCTGAGTAATTTAAATCCATCAAAATGCAGCGAATATCGTCGTGGCTAAGCGCGGCCAGCGCCTGCTCCGGTGAGCAGGCTGCAATAGGTGCAAAACCTTCCGCGCGCAGTAACATGGTTAATGCGGAAAGGATATCCTCGTCATCGTCGACTACCAGAATTGTTTTTTTCATTCGGTTCCCGGTTCGTTAATTACTGCTGTATCAATTTGTCTTTATACCCGCTTCAAACCGTTTAGCAAATTCAGGATTTTTCTTATAGTCTTGAGTTTGAATGTGCTTAACCAATTGCGCGTATTTATCCTGGTTGCCATTGGTTTTGTAAGCCTGCGCCAGACTCCAGCTTGACCAAAAATAGTGTTGGTCATGTGGATTGCTGTTTTTCTGTTTATATTCTTCCATTAATTCAATGCTGCGCTGGATGTCCCGCTGTTCAGCGAGCAGTATTTCTCCTAGCTGCAATAGGCTGTCATTAACATACCATGTGTTTTCCATTGTTACCGGTGTCTTGCGCAGCGATTCATACAAGGGTAGTGCTTGGGCTAGTTGTTTTTTGTCGCGATAAAAACGCGCCAGCTCATATTGATTACGTGCTGATTGGAATTGTTGTTGGCTTAACGTATCTGCCAATGCCATAGCGGCATCGGATTGTCCCTCTTTTTCCAATAGAAACACACGATAGATATTAGCATCTTCGGGTGACTGCTTATCCAAACGCGCTAGCAACTCCGCGCCCTTTTTGCTGGAGCCGCCGGCAAAGCCTGGCGCTTCAAAATAAAAGCGCATAGCTGATACTAGACCATTGGTATCTTCAGGGAATTGTTGTACCCCTGCCTCATATTGCGCAATACATTTTTTCGCCAGCCCCAAAGCAGCGAACATGGATGACTGCTGCGCTTTGTTGCAATAGATATCACCCGCTAACACCATTTCTTCGGCACTGTTTGGCTCCAGTGTTAACGCCGCTTCAATATGTTCGACTGCTGTTTCAATTTCTCCCGTCGTTATCGCAATTCTACTCAAGTAAATTAGTGCGTCATTTTTTTGTGCCGGATTGGCTAACTGTTGGCGGAAATAATCTTCTGCATCTTGATAGCGCCCCTGCGTGAAAGCGATGACACCGGGATTTTCTACTAGGTTCGCTGCGCGCGCATTGGCTTGTACATACATTGCGCTAGAGAGGGATAGAGCAAGTAGCAGTAGATGGGCCGACATTAAACGACAAAAACTTTGCAATACATCTTGTTGTTTCATTGTAAAGATATTCCTTTGTTGTGATAGAAAAATGCGGCTACTGGGACATTTCTTTGCTTGATTAATTCACCCGCACACAAAAAAACGTATCTTATTCATAACGCAACGCATCACTGGGCTCTAATTGCAACGCGCGTTGGGTGGGAATATATGTCGCCATTATCACTACGCCGGCAATAATGCTGACCATCAGCGTTGCGATAAAAATCAAATCGCCCGCCGCAATACCAATCACATGCGCCATTGCAAATGCCATAGCACAGCCAGCGGCGACGCCCGGGATGCCGCCCCACAATAATTGTTTGATGCCGGTCATTAAAAATTGCCGAGTGATGTGTTCGTCCTGCGCGCCCAGTGCGCGTTTTACGCCTATCTCTTGGGTGCGCTGACTAATGGTGTTGGACATAACGCCGTAAATTCCCGTACCCGCCAACACAACAGCCGCCAAGCCAAAAATCATAAAAATCGTGCTGATAAAACGTATGGGCGCGCCATTGCGTTTCTTTTTGGTGGCGTAGTCTTCAATTTGGAACAGCGGCAACTCGGGATCTATCGCGGCCACAGCATTGCGCAATGTGCGTATCGCATTGGGGCGATCGGTTTTCATTTCGATCGCAATACTGAAATCATTTTTTGGCGTTTGGCTGTAGGGTCGGAATACCGTCGGCATTTTTCCCGATTCATTATTCGCATCGCCATAGAGTGTGTGTTTTACCACACCGACGATGGTCAACCAGTGGTCTGCATGATCCACTGCATCAACGACGCGCAAGCGTTTACCCAGTGCCGATTCGCCAGGAAAATGCGCGCGCACAAAACTGTCAGTTACTATTACTGTCTGTTTACCCCAGCCATCATCACTGCTATCAAGATAACGCCCCTCCTTTAGCTCTACGCCGAGTTTTTCCAAAGTGCCGGGCGTGACCATAATGTAATTCACTTTTGGATAAGCATTATTTTTCGTCTGCAAATATTCTTTTCCTTCCAGTGCAATGCGCGGCGTCCAACCCCAATCGGCAGGGAACATAGAGGCAATTAATACCTTGCCAACGCCGGGGCTGTTTTCCAGTTGAGTGACCAGTGCATTTACGAATTGGGTTTTTTGTTCCGGCGTTTGATATTGCACATCGCGCAGTAGCGTGCGCGCTGTTAATAGGTTATCGCTCTTTACGCCAAAGTCAGCAAAGGTTGCGCGATAAGCACCCACCACCATAGTCGCTGCTGCAATTAAAACGGTCATCGACAAAAATATTTCACTGATCACCAGGATTCGGTTGAGACGCCCCGATTTTTTTCCCAGTGCGCCGCGAGTGCCATCGCGCAGTACCGCATTAAAATCCGCGCCGGAATTTTTCCAGGCGGGTAATAAACCCGTCGCTAAAATGGTGCCCAGCACAAAACCGAAAAATATTTTCAATGTGTAGGTGTCGATTCCAAAGTCCCACCAGAAGGCGGGTTTGTCGGTAAAAAAGGTAGCAACGGTTGCCGCTGTGACTTCTAACCCCCAGGCCATTACCAGCAAACCAATTAGGCCGCCTAGGCTGCAAATAATTACACTTTCCCACAGCATCTGACTGATTAAACGTGCGCGCGGTGCGCCCAGCGCAACGCGAATAGCGGTTTCTTTATTGCGCTCGACGGCGCGCGAATACAGCAGATTACCCACGTTGATTGATGCCAATAATAGAATTAATACTGCAGCGATTTGCATGGAATAAACCACTTCAATTCCATCGCGCTCGATGCCGCGCTGGAATGCATTTACGTAGAGGCTCAGACCTTTATTGGTTTCCGGGTAGCGCGTTGCAATCCGCTGCATAATTACCGCCAGCGCCCGATTAAGTTCGCCTTGCGATGTATTTTCTTGCAGCAGTGCGAGTAGCTGTGGTTTATCGCCAGTGCCGCGTTCTGTGTTATTGGTATTCTGGCGCAATGGCAGCCAAAGATCGGTGTTATCCGGAAACCAATAGGCTTGCGGCATTACGCCAATTACTCGGTGGGGTTTGCCGTCGATACGCAGTGTTTGGTCGATAACATTTTCATCGCTACCAAATTGTGTGCGCCAAATTTCATAGCCAATGACAACGACATCTTCCGCGCCGGCTTGATCATCCTGCGCGTTGAATTCCCGCCCGAGTAACGGCAAAGTGCGCGAGAGCTGAAAAATACCCGGCTCGGTTTTTACCGCACGATAACGCCGCGCTCCCTCGCTCCCGATGGCATTTACATTAACGTCTTTGTAGGCCGAAAATAATTCCACGCCCTGCACTGCATTTTTTATTTCAGCGTAGTCATGCAGCTCAATGCTCGCGGGGGTTTCTACTCCGTCTTGCGTTACATGAAAGCGCACCAGTCGATCGCTGTCTGTAAAAGGCAGGTCTTTAAAAAGCATGGTGTTAAACATGGAAAATAAAAACACACTTAAACCCACACCCACCGCCATCACTAAAGTCGTGAGCAGTGTAAAGCCCGGTTTTTTTGCCAATAAGCGCAGTGCGTATTGAATATCCTTAATCACATTCATGATCACACCTGTTCGCGCTTTACAGTTTTATCGGACACGACACGGCCATCGAGCACATCAATTTTGCGCTGGCTGCGCTCTGCCGAGCGCGGGTCGTGAGTGACCATGCAAATGGTTGCACCTTCGGCGTGTAATTTATCGAGTAAATCCATCACGGCTTCTGCATTCTTGGTATCCAAATTTCCGGTGGGTTCGTCAGCTAATAAAATTGACGGACGACCAGCGATAGCGCGCGCAACGGCGACACGCTGTTGTTGTCCGCCGGATAATTGTGCGGGATAGTGTTTACTGCGATGTGCCATATCCACTTTTGCAAGTGCATCTTTCACTAATTGTTTGCGTTGGATTTTATTTAAATCGCTGCGATAGGTGAGTGGCAACTCAACGTTTTCTTCCACATCCAGATCGCTAATCAAATTAAATGATTGGAAAATAAAACCAATTTCCCGGTTGCGAATACGCGCCCGCTCGCGTTTGGAAATAGTGGATACATCCTGATTGGCCAGTTGGTATATTCCGCTCGTTGCAGTATCCAATAGCCCCAGCAGCGACAAGAGCGTCGATTTTCCACAACCGGAAGGCCCAGAGATGGACACATATTCGCCTTGATTAATGGTCAGTGAAATATCGCTCAGCGCATGAGTCGCAACTTCTTCAGTGAGAAATATTTTTTGTAGATTGTCCAAGGTGATGAGAGCCTTATTCATGATGAGTGCCCGCCGACAAGGGTGTTGAGTGTGAAGTGGAATTGGCTGCGTGGGTTTGCGGCAGGCCGCTTTGATGACTTCTATCGGCGGCTAGCCATTTGCGTTTTAATTTGCGCGCGATAGGTTTTTCAATCAGGTAGGTGCTAATTACGCCCAGCAGTATCGCGCCGGTAACTGCCCAGACAAATTGATGTTGCCCCGCATCGGGATTAAACATAATAAAGCCGAAGCACATCATCAGAATAAAATTTTGCCAGATAAAAATGGAAAAGCCGGTCTCGCCGAGAAAGCCAGTGCCAGGTAAGGAAAACAATCGCGCGGCCATGCCATTACCACGTGCGAGATCCACAATAATTACCATGTACAAGGGCATCATCAGCCCATGACGTAAGAAAAATTTAAACGGCTCTTCAATCGATTGGGTAGCAGCAAGAGCAACCACACTCAACAGCGCCACATCGCCCCAGGCTAACCAGCGTTTGGGCGTGTTGTTGTTGGTGTTGTTGGTGTTGTTGGTGTTGTTGGTGTTGTTGGTGGTGTGCGCGAGAGCGGCGCGCGATGGCATAAAGAGTTTGCTAAGTAAAATGCCGGCAATAAAATGCGCTAACCAAAACAAGGGAGTGGAACCAATAAAAATTTTCCAGAATTCCGGCGCCTCTGTCCCTGCAGGAAAATAGAGCGCAAAAATTGCCGTTGGTATGAGTGAGATAAACGGCAGCGCACACAACAGTTGAATGGACGCCCTGCGCGATAGCCGCGCCAATCGCGGCAACAAAAAGGGCAACACTGCATAGAGAAATACCAGTGCCGAAATTGTCCAGGTGGGCCATGACCAGATGGGCACAAAATCCGGATACCAGGCTTGCGTTAGTGTCAGCGTGGCGAGTCCGCTGGCACCTAACAACCAGGGGCTGGTGCCGAGCGATAGTTGATGAGCTGCTGTCATCAGCATGGTAATCAAGAGGAGTATTAAATGAATCGGATAAATACGAATCGCACGGGTTAACCAAAAGGTTTTTTTCGGCATGCTCAGCTTCCCGTCGGCACCCCAATACAAATAAGACAAAATAAAACCGGAGAGCAAAAAGAAAAAACTGGTCGACATCCACCCATTGGTAATAGCGGTGAATAGCGGTGCGGGTAAATCATTCATATCGCGCAACAAATTCTCCATGCCGGGTTCCTTTTTCATGTCGAATATCACCCAGAGATGAAAACAAAAAATATGCAAAATCGCGAAGAAGCGTATGCCCGTGAGCGCCGGTAAATGATTAGGTTTCATTGTTCGTTAACGTCCTTTAAATGAATACAAATAGGGGTTCTTGATTAATTAATTCGCAATTTTTCGTAGCTGCTAAAACGTGTAGGGTCAGAAATGATAATGTTATCGCCCGCTATCAGGCCGTCGATAACTTCAATGTGGTTGGCAGAGCCTTGGCCTAGGCGCACGGAAACGCGCTCAAAAAAATTGCCATCGGCGCTCAGCTTAAACAGCACTGCATCGCTTTGGCTTTGTACAAACACCGGGCGCGCAACAAACAGTGTGTCGGCAATTTCGGTAATTTTTATTTCGCCGTCCACGCTCAGGTCGGCGCGTGCATCGTCGGGAAGTGGATCATTTAGTTGCACATCCACTTGCACATTGCCATTGATAACAGCGGGATCAACGCGCGCGACTTGCCCTTCAATTTTATTGTTGCGCGTGTCAATAATCACCCGCTGCCCCGCCACCACCTCGCGAATATGTAACTCCGGTATTTGCAATTCCGCGATCAATGAATGCTGTTGCGCGAGTTTGGCGATCTTATCGCCCATCATCACTCGTTGGCCGGACACCAGTGGCATTTCCAAGACGACACTGTCCATGCTGGCTTCAACGCGT
>CAIOHY010000578.1 GCA_903858205.1 uncultured Cellvibrio sp. | reverse complement strand
ACTGCAAGAAAATGCCAAGACACGTGCGCTCCATCCTGATCGCATCAATGCCGGTACGGCGTTTGATTGGGAGGATATGGAAGCCTACGCGAAAGAGCTGGAGCGTTTGGATCGCGAAGGGCCGGGAATCAAGCAGAAATGACGGTTCTCTCTTTCGTTTTACGCTGCATCGCGGTGCGAAATTTACACTTTTCGCACTGTTTTGGACAACGTTGTCATTGAGCTTTAAGCGCTAATCCTGCTAAGCTTCGCCACAGTTCCGAGCGTGGATGTTGCGTGTCACCAATTTCATCCGTCGCTACCCTCTCGATCAATAACAAGATAACGACAGTGAGATAACACCATGTCAGAAGTACACCTGTATCCGGTTCCTGAACGCTTTAAATCCACGGCGGCGATCAATCTGGCGCGCTATAAGGAGATGTACGACCAATCGATCAATGCCCCCGATACCTTTTGGGCAGAGCAGGCAAAAACATTTCTGACCTGGCAACAGCCTTGGTCGCAAGTAACGAAAAGTGATCTGCGCAAAGGTGAAGTGAGTTGGTTCATTGATGGCAAATTGAACGTTAGCGTTAACTGTATTGACCGCCATCTGCCGGCCCGCGCCAACCAAACCGCGATTATCTGGGAAGGTGATGATCCCTCTGAAGCCCAATTTATTACCTATCAAGAATTGCACGACCAAGTCTGTCGCCTTGGCAACGCATTGCGCGAACGCGGCGTAAAAAAGGGCGATCGCGTCTGCATCTACATGCCGATGATCCCCGAAGCCGCTTATGCGATGTTGGCTTGTACCCGAATCGGTGCGATTCACTCAATCGTATTCGGTGGTTTTTCGCCCGAGGCTTTAAAAGACCGTATTCAGGACGCAGAATGCCAGGTGGTGATCACGTCTGACGAAGGTCTGCGTGGCGGTAAACGTGTCCCACTCAAAAAGAATGCTGACCTTGCTTTGGCGCAATGTCCGGGCGTACACACCCGTATAGTTGTTAAACGAACTGGTGGCGACGTCGCCTGGGATGAGAAACGCGATTTCTGGTATGAGGATCTGGTCGGCCGTCAGGCAAATGATTGCGAACCGGCAATCATGGATTCCGAAGATCCACTGTTTATTCTCTACACCTCAGGTTCTACCGGTAAACCCAAGGGCGTATTGCACACCACTGGCGGCTATTTGCTGCAAGCGGCGATGACCCACAAGTATGTATTTGATTATCAAGAAGGTGATGTGTATTGGTGTACCGCCGACGTTGGTTGGGTAACTGGACACAGCTATATCGTTTACGGCCCACTCACCAACGGCGCGACCACGCTGATGTTTGAGGGTGTACCCACTTATCCCGACGCCTCCCGCTGCTGGCAAGTGATCGATAAACACAGCGTAAACAGTTTCTACACCGCGCCTACTGCGATTCGCGCACTCATGGGCGCAGGCAACGACTACGTCACCAAGACCTCGCGCGCCAGTTTAAAAATTCTCGGCAGCGTGGGCGAACCGATTAACCCCGAAGCCTGGGAATGGTACTACCGTGTAGTCGGCGACAGCCGTTGTCCGATTATGGATACCTGGTGGCAAACAGAAACCGGCGCCCACATGCTTACCCCTTTGCCCGGCGCTGTCGATCTCAAGCCCGGTTCAGCCACTCTTCCGTTCTTTGGTGTGCAGCCAGTATTGTTGGACGCCGAAGGCAAAGAAGTTATCGGCGCAGGCGAGGGCAATCTCTGTATTAAAGCTGCATGGCCAAGTCAGATTCGCACCGTATATGGTGATCATCAGCGCTGTATCGACACTTATTACAGTGCCTATCCCGGCTACTACTTTACCGGTGACGGCGCGCGCCGCGATGCCGATGGTTACTACTGGATCACCGGCCGCGTGGACGATGTAATCAACGTGTCCGGTCATCGTATGGGCACCGCCGAAGTGGAAAGTGCTTTGGTGTTGCACGATAAGGTCGCCGAAGCTGCCGTTGTTGGGTATCCGCACGATATCAAAGGCCAAGGCATCTACGCCTATGTGACCCTGATGGCAGGCGAGCAGCCCAGTGATGAGTTGAAAAAAGAATTACTGGCGTTAGTGGTACAAGAAATTGGCGCTATCGCGCGCCCCGATGTTATCCAATGGGCGTCAGGTTTACCCAAAACCCGCTCTGGAAAAATCATGCGCCGTATCTTGCGTAAGATTGCCGCCAATGAATTGGATTCGCTGGGTGATACTTCAACTCTCGCCGATCCTGCTGTGGTAAGTGATTTAATCGATAACCGCGCAATCAAATAATTCGGTTTTTATTTGCTGGATAAAACAAAAGGCCGCCTCACAAGGGCGGCCTTTTGTGTTTACGAAGTTATTTCTTTTCTGGCGTGGGTGGTATGATTTATTTAGTTCCGTTAAATGCCGGGCATGGGGTTGGCTCTTTGATGTTGTCCTCTAATGACTTAATAGTTGCTTTTACCCGCACAATATTTTGATAAAAATCGGTAATGATTAATGAGTTTGCAGTTTCCAGTGTGGTGAGATGGCCATCCCGAGGAACTAACGGACGTACAGTAGCCAGAACACTGCCCGCACATGCTTTTTGCAAGTGAATGGAGTCAGTAACATATTCATCATCGGCATAGTTTTTCCCCTTTTCTACCACTGGAATTGCGTAGGCACGAGCTTCAGATATTGGAATAATTTGAATATAGCCGCTGGATTTGTAAGCAGTAAAACCATTGATTTTTAACTGGCTCAAAAGCTGGCTATAGCTGAGTGGTTTATCGGTGAGATTCACCGGAATGTTAGCATTGGCGTGATCTCTGCCTACTAATACTTGTATCTTTAAATCTTTTTCTGCTCGTTGTGCAAATTCAGACAATGCCATACTAGCCGTCGCATAAGTTGGTGCTGCACCTTCTATTGCTTTGTGAGCTGGGGTTGGTTGCGCCAATGCAGCAAATGCGCAAGCGCTGAATACCAATCCAAATACTAACGATTTTTTTAGTGTCATAGTT
>CAIOHY010000577.1 GCA_903858205.1 uncultured Cellvibrio sp. | reverse complement strand
GGGCCGCCGCTGCTCTCGATAAGGAAAAGCTGCGCGTTGGATCGATCTCCAAGCCCACCACCCGTCTCGAGCGCATCGGCCGTTACATCAAGTACGGCAACCCTTGATAGGAGCTAGCCATGGAACTCTTTGACGCATATGTTGACGAGTTGGCTAAAGTGGCTATGAACTGCATGAGCGGCCACAAGAAAAAGAAGCTAATGAAGAAGATGGCGCGGCTAATGGGCAAGCAGCGCAAGTTAGATGTCAACAAAAACAATCGTGTTGATGCGGAAGATCTAGCAGCACTGCGCGCCTCTCGCGACGAGTCGGGTAAGACGGCTCTCGCGGAGGCGATCAGGGCTCAGATCGACGGAGAGTAACATGTTCTCAGAGGAAATCTTTTTTCAGGCCTACATCGAGGAGCTCGAAAAGGTTTCCTCTGAGGAAGCCCGTGCGGTAAACGACGCGGCTTTAATGGAGTCGAAGCTCGTAGCAGCCAAATCTCGTAGTCCACAGCCCGACACTGCCAAACACGTTCTTGGAACCGGTCTAGCACTTGGAGGAGTTGGGGCTGTTTTGGGCGCGATGATGAGTAAAAAGCGCAAGCGTCTTAAGGGAGCTCTTATTGGCGGAGGACTTGGGGGCGCACTTGGTGCTGCTACAGGTTACGCTGGAGCTACAAACGAGCAAGAGAGTATTAACGCGGCTAGAAACCTCATGCGTCTGCCCAAGGCTGAACAACAAGCTATAATGAGAGACCTCGCACGACGTCGAGCCGGGCTCAGTGCCCATGCAAATAACATGGAATTAATTGAAGCACTGGGTGATGCTGGAAGCAGAGTAGTTCACGGTTACTAAATGTGAAGATTTGTTGTGATTCGGTCGCCCCAACATTCAACGGACTGTATCAGCTCTTTTCTCCGCTGATGCAGCTCCCTTCTATTTCCATACCGGAAATAGGCGACCTAAGTTTACCAAAGATAACTTTCAGCTTAACGCTTCCAGCGCTCCCGACTTTACCATCGCCTCCTTTTGGATCTCTTAAAATACCGTCGTTAGAGACGGCAATGATGGCGGCGGAGGCAGGTGTCATCCAACTGATGACGACCTTGTACACGACAATCGTGGCCGTTGTAAAAAAATTGGGGATGAATCTTCTGGCACTACTACCAAAGATTCCAATTCTCAACATTAACTTAATCGACCTTCTGACTGCCGACGCAAAGGCCTTAGTTGCCACGATCAAGGCAGCGATTAAGGCTGCAATTGATAAGGGACTAGATACGCTAGCGGGTTTATTCCAGCTTCCGTGGAATTACTCATTCAATATCCCTGACATCGATGTTCTGCAGATGTTACAGGCATTGATCCGCGACTATCTGGTCCGTATTGTCAACCTTCTTATCAGTCTGGTTAAGATGGTTATCGATAAGTTCAAGAAGATTCTTGGCTTCATCAAGATGATCGAGCTACCTAAGCTCCCAACTTTTGAAGAGATTCTGAAGATGATACTTAATCTCTTCCAACTGCCAGACTTTGGCGCCCTTATCGCGCTTATTCGTCAACAGTACGAAACGATCAAACAGATATTTACGGCACTGTCCGCCGCTTTCGCCGCGTTCGGAGTTGTGTTTACAGTTCCTGATCCACTAATGCCGGATCTTAAAATGCCGGAGATTGAATTTAAGCAAATGCTGCTTGCGTTCTTCAATGATGTGATCGCGGGGCCTGTGGCAAAACTCATTGAGTTTATCCAAACACTACTAAAAAAGATTCTGAATTTTAAGCTGCCACTACTGTGCTTTACTATTCCGGATCCAGTCATTCCAACATTCTCTGTTCCTGAAATTCCTACTAGCTTACCAGGGTTAACATGAACTTCCACGATGCATTTATTGATGAGTTGGTGAAACTCGCTGGTAGCGGTGCCTGGACTCGCTCTGAAGGCAAAGATCCTGAAGGTGGACTAAATCGTAAGGGAGTTGAATCTTACCGTAGAGAGAACCCCGGCTCTAAGCTGAGCATGGCGGTGACTACCGATCCTAGCAAACTTAAAGAGGGCAGTAAGTCGTGGAAGCGACGTAAGTCCTTCTGCGCCAGAATGTCCGGTATGAAGCGGCGGCTCACTTCAGCCAAGACAGCAAATGATCCAAACAGCCGTATCAACAGGTCGTTAAGAAAGTGG
>CAIOHY010000576.1 GCA_903858205.1 uncultured Cellvibrio sp. | reverse complement strand
CTCAGCTTGTATGCGGGTTAGTGTTTGAGCATGGGATACAGCGGACGATAGAATCAGGGCTCCTGCACTACTCATTAAAAAATAGCCAAAAGCCTTCTTAAAAGATGCTTTTATCATTATCAATTACTCTTCATTGTTGTGTAATTACAGAAAAATACTTTTTGTTATTGGGTCCACTCATTGATGCCAAGCAATGAGAATCTGCTTCTCGCAGATCATGAAGTTTTCCGCTGCCAATATATTCAATTGTTATGGCCGTATACTTCCCACTTTGCGTTTTTGGCACAAAGCTATCGCCCCCACTTTATGCAACGTCGATAGCGACCAATCACCAAGCAGAAACTGGCCTATGCAAAAAGCCCTATAACAAGCGTGTTGGCGCGTGTGTGTTCAAACGCAGCAGAGAAAGGAAAGTGTTGGCGTTATTGTCGCGGGCGCGCGATAGAGGGCTAGAGGGTTAGAAGGCAAACAAACAGGACAGCAGCAGAGGGGTGTAGTACATCAGCTTACTAAAATGAGGGCGCGCTCAATAATCCGGTTAAAGCCATTATTGCGCGACGGGGTGAGGTGCTTCTCAAAGCCAAGATCCCGCAAGGATTGCACGAGCGGCTGAGCAACAATCTGCGCGGAGGTTTTGCCATTCAACTGCACCAGCAACAGCGCCACCAGACCATTCATCACGCTGCTGTCGGAATCAAACGCAAAGTAGTGCTGGTCGCCCCGCTGCTCATGCACCAACCATACGGGCAATTCACAGCCTTTTATCAGATTGGCGGGCAGGCGAATGTCCGGTTTTGGTTGAATCAATTTTCCCCACTGAATAATCAGCCGGTATTGTTGCTGCCAATTAGCCGCAGCAACTAATTCAGACACAGTTACGCCACTCAGATCGTCACAATCAATCACACAAACCTACCCGCGCTATGAAAAGGGGCTCGATTATAGGGACAGGCGCCCGCCCTGTTAACAGCCGTGAAATAAACGCTGAGCATTGCAGCAAGTAGCTGCTGCAACCTCTTCTATTGTTATTCCACGCAAGTCCGCCAGCACTTGCGCTATCTGCGGAAGATATTCAGGGCTGTTGCGCTGCCCCTGTTTGCCGTGCAAGGGCATATCCGGAGCGTCTGTCTCTAACACTAAAAACGCCAAGGGGATCTTGGCCGCCGCAGCGCGCGTTTTTTGCGCGCGCTCATAGGTGATACTGCCGCCAATGCCGAGATAAAACCCCAACTCGACATACTGCTGCGCCACTTCATAACTCCCGCTAAACGCGTGAATCACCCCGCCTGCTTCGGGTCTATTTTTTTTAAGCAAGGCGATCATTTCATTGTGTGCCCGAACGCAATGAATAATCAGCGGTTTGTGTAATTGCCGAGCGACATCAATATGGATGGTGAGCAGTTGTTGCTGTACTTCAAATGGCGTGGTGATCAACTTGTCCAGGCCACACTCGCCTACGGCAACACAGTAGGCGCCATCTTCCGGACGAGTAAACTCCTCCAAAATATGCGCTGCTATTTTTTCCCGCACGGAAATATCCAACAGATTATTGTTATCGATTTGAAACCAGCCTTGCCGTTCGATCCAATGCGGATGAATGCCTGCCGAATAATCTAGCCCAGCGTATTGCGCACACAATTGCGCAGCAGTGCGCCACTGATCCGGCGTTACCCCCGGCATTAATAACCGGGTAATGCCCACACCATTACAGGTTTGCCAAAGCGACGCGCGGTCTGCATTGAACTCTGCAAAATCGAAATGACAGTGGCTGTCAAAAAAGCGCATAACGGATTCAGTCATTAAAAATCACTTCACAATCGCGTCTGTGAAAAATCAGCTTGAATCATAGTGTGGCATACTTCGCCAACTAACAAAGGAAGTCAGCCGATGAAACCATTAGTACTATCTCTACTGAAACCATTAGTACTATCTCTACTCGCTATGCTCAGCCTTAGCGAACAGGTTTATGCTCGAGAGCAATCTACTGACGAGAAAGATTTGATCGCAACAACGACACCTGAGTGTGTAATTTTATTGCACGGTTTGGCGCGAACTAGCAAATCCATGTTGATACTCGATGAGCACTTACGCGCACATCACTATCTCGTTGTGAATGTAGATTATCCCTCACGCAAATTCCCGATAGTTACCTTGGCCGAAAAAGCCATAGCTCCCGCGCTAGCCAAGTGCCGCCAGAATGCTATTAGCGGTATCCACTTTGTGACTCATTCACTCGGTGGAATATTGGTGCGGCAATATCTCAACCAGCAAAAAATTCCCGAGTTAAAAAGAGTAGTCATGCTGGCGCCGCCAAACAAAGGCAGCCAGGTTGTCGATAAATTTAAAAAACTGCCACCCTTCGGCTGGCTCAACGGCCCCGCCGGAAAAGAGCTGGGCACAGACCCTGAAAGCAAACCGAATCAGCTTGGGCCAGCCGATTTTGATGTGGGCGTAATTGCCGGAACTACCAGTGTGAACCATCTGCTATCGCTCTATCTGCCCAACCCGGATGACGGTAAAGTATCCATGGAGAACACCAAAATCGAGGGCATGAGAGACTTTATATCACTCCCGGTTTCTCACCCTTACATTATGAAAAATGAAGCGGCGATAGCCCAAACTCTGCACTACTTACAATACGGACAATTTTTACGTCCGTCCGAGAATAACGATAGGCAGAAGCCTTAACTGATAATCGATTGGTGGAAAACCGTAAACTTCAATAATTGCCCGATAACCCTCAGGCAAAACCGGTATTTGCCAACCCTGCTGTGAGCCGTACAAAGCGGGGCCACTCATACCGAGTGCTTTGCGATTCTTAATTCCCTGAGAGTAATCCTCTGAGCTATGCTCGCATGTACGTCAATTGATTATCAGGTTTATCCATGCAGTCACTGATCAGCAGCATTATTCAGCAAGTCGACCAAATCGTTTTAGGCAAAGATCAGCAAGTTCGCCTTTCCCTCGCCTGTCTGTTCGCCGAAGGCCATCTGCTTATAGAAGATCTCCCCGGCATGGGCAAAACTACACTCGCCCACTGCCTGGCCAAAGTGCTGGGTTTGAAGTTTGAGCGGGTGCAATTCACTAGCGATTTACTGCCCGCCGATATTCTGGGTGTGGCGATTTTTGAGCGCGAGCAAGGCGTGTTTAAATTTCACCCCGGCCCGGTGTTTACCCAGGTCTTGTTGGCCGATGAAATCAACCGCAGTTCGCCCAAAACCCAGAGCGCATTGTTAGAGGCGATGGAAGAAGGGCAAGTGACGATTGAAGGCAAAAGCCGCCCGCTGCCGAAACCCTTTTTTGTGATAGCGACGCAAAACCCTTTATCCCAAAGCGGGACTTTTCCCCTGCCGGAATCGCAACTCGACCGCTTTTTAATGCGCATCTCCCTTGGCTACCCCAGCCCCGCTTCCGAGCGCATGTTGTTTGAAGGTGTTGACCCGCGCGCGCGTATCCGCCAGCTAACCCCCATCGTCACCCACGAGCAGCTTGCGGCGATCCAGGCGGCAGTGCATCACGTCAAAGCCAGCGCTGCACTGCTCGATTACATACAGCGGCTGGTCGCCTTTACCCGTAACGACACCCAATTTGCCTATGGTTTATCACCGCGTGGTGCGCTTGCGCTCTTGCGCGCAGCCAAGGCATGGGCACTGATTCACAACCGCGACTATCTGGTGCCAGAAGATGTGCAGACGGTGCTGCCCGCTGTAGTCGGCCATCGAGTACGCGGGCGCGGCCACAATCAGGATTGGGAACCGCTGGTGAAACATCTGCGCGACAGCGTTAATGTGCTGGGCTAAGCCATGAGCAGCCTTATCGCCAGCCTGCGCAGCGCTTGGGAAAACCGGTTTTACCGCTGGATCGACCAACGCTCGCCGCGCGCGCTACAGGTGCAGCTCAACCGCAAAAATCTCTATACCTTTCCCAATCTGACTGGCCTGACTTACCTGCTGATTACACTGGTGATCTGGCTGCTGGGCACCAATTACCAGAACAACCTGATATTGGGGTTGAGCTATCTCCTGATCAGCATTTTTGTGGTGAGCATCCTTCACGCCTTTGCCAACCTTGCCGGTATCAGCGTCCGGTTTGTCGGTGCGCGCCCCGCGTTCGCGGGTGACCCTGCCAGCTTTATTCTGGAGCTGAGCTGCACCAATACAGCTGGTTGCGACAATCTGGAGCTGCGCTGGCAAAGCGGCGCGGACCGGGGTGAAACTCAGGTCATCACCCTCAACCACAATGAACCCCTGCAGGTGATGGTACGGGCGCAGAGCCGGGAGCGCGGCTACTTGCGGCCGGGGCGATTACTGGTGCAGAGCCGCTTTCCGCTCGGGATTATCCGCTGCTGGACCTGGTTGAATCTGGATGCGACCGCGCTGATTTACCCCGCACCCATCGCTAGCGATGAGCCTCACGCACAAGCAAACGGCGGCCGCGAAGAAGGCGGTGCTAGCCAGCGCGGCGGCGATGACTTCAGCGGCCTGCGCGATTATCAGGCGGGCGATTCCATCAAACACATCGCCTGGAAACAATTTGCGCAGGACAAAGGCCTATTCACCAAAGAATATGAAGCCTACCTCTCGGCGGAAAAATGGCTCGATTGGGACAGACTGAATCATCCCCAAGAACTGCGTTTGTCCGGCCTGTGTTACTGGGCGCTGGACTACGAGCGGCGGCAGATTCCCTATGGCTTGCGCCTGCCGGGTATCAACCTTGCACCGGCGATAGGTGAGCATCACCAACAAGCCGTGTTAACCGCACTGGCCGAATTTAACCTGCCGCGCGAGGCCAAACATGCTCGCTAAGCGATTAGGGGCTCGCATCAGCGCAGCGGGCAGAGCCCCCAAACAGGCGGAGTATCTGGCGCGCGATAAACTGGCCTGGCTGCTGGGGATGCAAGCCATGCTGATTTTGCCCTTACTGCTCAGCCTGCCCTTCTGGCTCTGGCTGGTCTGGGCAATTGCAGCGCTGTGGCGCACCCAGATGTTTCGCGGCCGCTGGGGCGCGCCGGGGGGAATGATCAAAGGGCTGTTGGCACTGATTTGTGCGGGCGGTTTGTTCGCCAGCTATGCAGGTAAAACCGGTACTGAAACCATGGTGGGTTTACTGGTCTGTGCGTTTTCGCTCAAGTTGCTGGAGGTGAACTCCGCGCGCGATGCACAGCTGCTGGTGTTTATCGGGTTTGTTATCACCGCCACCCAGTTCCTGTTTAACCAAACTCCGCAAGCCGCAGCTTATGCACTGCTGTGTGTGGCACTGCTACTCGCCAGTTGGCGCTCGCTCTACCTTACCCACACCCAATCCACCGGGCTGCGTTTCAAGCGCGGTGCGACGATCTTGCTCCATGCCCTGCCGATCATGCTGGTGCTGTTTGTGGTGATTCCGCGCCTCGGGCCACTTTGGGCAATACCCAACCAGCAGGCCGCCAAAACCGGTTTTAGCGACAGCCTCTCGCCCGGCGATTTGGGCAACCTTGCCCTTGATCGCTCACCCGCGTTCCGGGTCGAATTCAGCGACCAACGCCCGCCCGCCAACCAGCTTTATTGGCGCGGCCTGGTCTTGGATACTTTTGATGGGCGCACCTGGCGCATGCGCGACACTTGGGGCATACAGCCGCGCGACCCGAGTGGCGACACAGGCATCAAACGCGAGCTGACTGACTACAGCATTATCGTTGAGCCTCACGGCCAGCCCTGGTTATTCAGTTTGATGACCCCACAGAGCGTCGAGACTCCAGCCAATTCCATCCGCATCACCGCCGACTCACTGTTGATGAACCGCATCCCGGTCGCCCAGCGGATGCGCTACCAGGTCCGCTCTGCACTGGTCATTGATTGGCCAGAACCGCCGCAACTTAACCAGCAACAGCGCGGCAACTACACCCGCTTACCACACGACAGCAATCCGCAGACCCGCGCGCTGGCTGAAAGCTGGCGCAGCCAAAACCTGAGCGATACACAAATTATTGAGCAGGCGCTCGCGCTGTTTAATCGCGAATTTACCTACACCCTGCAACCGCCCCTGCTCGGCCAGCACTCGGTTGATGAGTTTTTGCTGGTTAGCAAACGCGGCTTCTGTGAGCATTTTTCCAGTAGCTTTGCGTTTCTGTTGCGCGCTGCAGGAATACCGGCACGGGTCGTTGTTGGTTATCAGGGCGGGCGCTGGAATCCATTGGAAAACTACCTGCTGGTCAGCCAGTCTGACGCCCACGCCTGGACGGAGGTCTGGATTGAGGGCAAGGGCTGGCAAATGATTGATCCCACCGCTGCCGTGGCGCCCAACCGCATCGAACAGGGCATGAATGAAGCCTTGGGAGAAAGCGATCAGGCACTCGTCGCCAATGCCTGGCAATCCTCTCAACTCTTGTACAACTTGCAATTGCGTTGGGATGCAGCGACCTATACCTGGCAGCGCTGGGTATTGAATTACGACACCGAGGCGCAAGAGGGATTGTTGTCGCGCTTACTGGGCGGCACCGAAAGCTGGCGCATTACCCTGTGGCTGATTGGCTTGGCGTTGATCGGCGCGGCGTTATTTGCCTGGGCACTGTTACGCAACCAAAAGGGCGCAATCTTGCGCCCCGAGACCCAGGCGGTCAAAAAGCTGGAACACAAACTTGCCCAGCTCGGTTACCGACGCAAAGCCGGTGAAACCCTGAGCGATTTTATCCAGCGCGTGCTCTACAGCGAACCCCAGTTGAAAACCGGTTTGACCCATATCGCCCAGCTGTTTGAACAAGTGGCCTATCAAAATCGCACCGAGCAACTTCTGCCCTTGCAACAGGCCATCAGGCAGTTTCCCCGCCGCTCTGATTAACGAGCTGAAGGATGTTTGATTTTTTTTAAAGACTTTTCCTTGCCTTAATTTCCCCTTAAGTTTCGTTTTCTACTCTGCATCCTAAGAGATCCCAAATCCGAGGATGCAGTATGAAAGAGTTGACCGCCACTTTAGCCGAAGCGCCCGCAAGCAGCTGGCATATGCCACGGTTGCCACAAATCAAAATCCCCCGTTTTGGGCTGCAAACCCCCGGTTCTCCTGAGCGGGCAGCGGTTGAGGCTTATATTCACGATCGCTTTGCGGGTGTGCATCACGCCGAGGTCACTCATTTTCTGCCCAACCTGATTAGCCTGCGCTGCGGCGGCGAATATTCAGCGGCCGTAGGTTTGGCGCCCGC
Source organism: uncultured Cellvibrio sp. (assembly GCA_903858205.1). Classification (GTDB taxonomy): domain Bacteria; phylum Pseudomonadota; class Gammaproteobacteria; order Pseudomonadales; family Cellvibrionaceae; genus Cellvibrio. The sequence continues at coordinate 5,635 of CAIOHY010000576.1, read as the reverse complement.
CGGTAACAGCAACGTGTTTGCGGAACAGTATTTGGACGCCCCGGTAGAGCAGGTGATTAGTGAAAAACTCGGTCTGCAAGTAGCGCGCAATCAAATCATTGAAATCGGCAACTTAGTGTCCACCTGGAAAGGTAGCAGCCTGCTGTTGTTTATCGTGATTGGCGAAGTCATGGAGCGCTTGGGGTATCACTATGTGATGTTCACGGGCACCCGCGAAGTTAAAGCATTGTTGGCACGCTTGCGCTACTCACCCATCGTACTGGCCGATGCCGACCCCGCAAGATTGCCCGATGGTGGCGCTAGCTGGGGTAGCTACTACACCAACAATCCACAAGTCATGTTTGGCGATAACCGCCCTGCGATGGCTGCCGCACGCAAAAATCCGATGTACCGCGCAACTGTCGCCGCCATCAGCCGTCCCATCGAAAAAATCTGCGCACAACTGCGTGCAGCTGAGCAATCACTAGAGCTGAATAGCGCGCAGCATCGGGAGCTGAATGATGAATAAAATTCTTGCCGCGATTGATCGTCACGCACTAGAAAGACCCAAAGCAATCGCGCTATCTGGCCAAAAAACGCAACTGACTTACGCTGACCTTGTTGCGCAGATTGATGAATTGGCAGACTGGTTGAGCGCGCAGAATATTGGCCGCGCCGGTCTGTGGGGCGAGAACTCCATCGAGTGGATTATTGCCGATCTCGCTGCCTGGAAAGCAGGTATAACTTTAGTGCCTCTGCCACGCTTTTTTTCTCGCACACAATTGCAACATGTGATTGCGCAAGCGCAATTACCTTGCCTGCTAGTGTGTGGCGATATAGAGCAAGTCGCCGATATCAATGAAAGAAAACATTCACCGATTACGGCAATTTATCTCGATACATTGGTTGCCTATGAACAAGCAAGCCGCATCGATGCTGTAGCTAAAATTACCTTTACTTCAGGGACTACCGGCACACCCAAAGGTGTGTGTTTATCCACCTTTGCACTGGAAAATGTCACGCTCGCGCTTGCAGAAAGAATTTATTCTGGAATAAACACCAGCAATCTCAACACCCATCTGAATTTATTACCCTTAAGTACATTGCTGGAAAATGTCGCTGGCGTTTATGTTCCACTTTATCTCGGCAAACGCGTGGTTGTTTTGCCCGGTGCTGCACTGGGTTTGATGGGCAGCTCGCAATTATCTTTGCCAACTCTCATGCAGGCACTGCATCAACACAAACCTAATAGCCTGATTGTGTTGCCGCAAATTTTGCAGGGTTTTGTCGCGGCGGGCATGCAAGGTTTTAGTTTGCCTGCATCACTGGCATTTATTGCTGTAGGTGGTGCGCGCACACCGGCTGCATTAATTGAGCAAGCGCGCACAATGAAAATCCCCGCGTATGAAGGTTATGGTTTGTCTGAATGCGCATCGGTGGTGAGTTTGAATTCGCCCGTTGCCGACAAAATTGGCAGTGTGGGTAAAGCACTGAATCATGTCGATATAACAATTGATACTGGTGTGATCAAAGTACGTGGCAATGTATTTAACGGTTACCTTGGTCAAACAGCGCTGACGCAAGACGAATGGTTGGACACAGGGGACTTGGGTTATATCGATGACGAAGGATTTATTTTTATCACCGGGCGCCAAAAAAATCTGTTAATCAGCAGCTTTGGCCGCAATATTTCTCCCGAGTGGATTGAAGCAGAATTATCGCTGTGCCGTACGATTGCGCAAGTGATGGTGATTGGCGACTCACAACCATTTTGCAGCGCGATCATCGTGCCCGCCTCCGCCGATGTGACTGCGGAGCAAATTACCCACGACATTCGCCGCATTAATCAACACTTACCCGATTACGCGCGCGTGCAAAAATTTATTGTCGCCGCTGAACCCTTTACACCCGCGAACCAATTACTTACCGACAATGGACGTTTACGCCGTGCCGCTATTCTTGGCCAGTACCTGCATGCAATCGCCGCAATTTATTCTGATCCAAAAGCTGAACCAGCTTCCTCACAACAACACCAAGGAGTTGTTTATGACATTTTTTGAACGCTTACAAAGCGAAACACAAGCTGAGCGCAATTATTTGTTAAGCGCTCCTATTATTCAACGCTGCATCGGCCTCGGCCAATTTAGTCTGGACGAATATCGCGAATTTTTAACACAGGCTTATCACCATGTGAAACACACAGTGCCGTTATTGATGGCGGTGGGTAGCCGTTTGCCATCAGAAAAAGAAAATTATCGCGAGGCAATTGCAGAATACATCGAAGAAGAATTGGGCCATCAAGAATGGATACTTAATGATATTGCTGCCTGCGATACCGATAAAGAAGCGGTGCGCAATGGCCGCCCCAATGCTGCGACTGAATTGATGGTCGCGTACGCCTACGACACTGTTATGCGCAACAACCCTATGGCATTTTTCGGCATGGTGTTTGTACTTGAAGGCACCAGCATTAATTTAGCAAGCCAGGCAGCAGACATTATTCAGAAGCATTTAGGTCTGCCGAATAAAGCCTTCTCCTATTTGCGTTCACACGGCAGCCTGGATTTGGAACACATGGTGTTTTTTGAAAAATTAATGAACAGCCTGACTGAGCAAAAAGATCAGGACGATATAGTTCATGCAGCAAAAATGTTTTTCACGCTCTACGGCAATATTTTCCGCTCGATTGAACAGCAATCCATTGCACAAGCAGCCTGATTAAACGCCACTCGTACAGAGGAGCACAAAATGAAACTTAAGGGTAAGCTTATTTTATTGACCGGCGCCAGCGGCGGCATAGGGAAAGCAATTGCGCGGCGTCTGTCAGCGCAGGGCGCTCGCCTGATTTTGGTAGGCAGATCGACACAACAATTGAATACACTGGCGCGCGAGTTAAACGTGCTAGCCAATCAAGGCTTTGTGTTGCAAGCCGATATTACCAGCCGCAGCGGTCGCGACACTATTCGCACAGCACTGCTCGCGCTCCAAGAGCCGTTAGATGCATTAATCAATTGCGCCGGTGTTAATTTGTTTGGCTTGTTGGAAGATAATGATCCGGAAGCGATTGAACAATTAATCAATACCAACGTCACTGCCACTATTTTACTGACCCAGCTGGTACTGCCCTTTGTGAACAAAAATTCCGGGCGCATCGTTAATATTGGTTCAAGTTTCGGCGGTTTGGGTTACCCCGGTTTCAGTGCTTATTGCGCAAGTAAATTTGCCCTGCGCGGTTTTAGTGAAGCACTGCGGCGCGAATTGAGTGATAGCCAGATTCAAGTCGCACACTTGGCTCCGCGCGCCACCAATACCAGCCTCAATAGCGATGCGGTTTATGCAATGAATCGCGAATTGGGAACGGCGATGGATGAGCCTGATGTGGTTGCCGCGCAACTGGAATTAATGCTGACAGCAAAGCGCATGCGCGATCGCAATATCGGTTGGCCCGAGCGACTTTTTTTACGCATCAACAGTATTTTTCCGCGCATTATCGACAATGCCCTGCGCGGTCAATTACCCATCATACGCCGCCACGCGCAACCATCAGTGGAACCCGTAACATCGGATCGTAAAATTTCTATTCATTTATCTTGAAGGTGACATCATGAAAAATTTTTCATTCAATACTATTGCGGCAAAAAATATCGCGCTGAAATTGATCGCATTCGCAGCGCTCACTGGCTTTGCAGTCATTGGCTATGCCGATGAAGCGGCCGATATTCAAACGTTGCAAACACGCTGGGCGGAGATTAAGTACCAGACACCAGAGGCCGATCAGGAAAAAGCATTTGTCGCATTAGTTGCACAGGCAGAGCAATTGCGTACCACCAACACCCAAGCACCCTATTTAATTTGGGAAGCGATTATTCGCTCGACCTATGCTGGAGCTAAAGGTGGATTGGGCGCGCTTGATCAAGTTAAGCAGGCCAAAAAGTTGTTGGAGCAAGCGATCAAACTGGACCCGGCCGCACTCAATGGCTCTGCTTACACTAGCCTCGGCTCACTCTACTATCAGGTACCCGGTTGGCCAGTGGGTTTTGGCGACGATAAAAAAGCCAAAGAAATGTTGGAAAAAGGTTTGAGCTATAATCCTGATGGCATAGACTCCAACTACTTTTATGGCGACTATTTGTTAGAGCAAAAAAACTATCAACAAGCGCTGATTGCGTTTGAAAAAGCGCTCAAAGCTGCGCCCCGCCCCGGACGCGAATCTGCCGATGCTGGCCGCAAAGGCGAGATAGAATCCGCCATGGCAAAAGCGAAGAAACATTTATGATGGATTACCTAATCAATGCAAATTTTGTTAGTGGAAGATGATGAACTGCTCGCGGAAGGCATAGTCAGCGCCTTATCGCGAGCCGGTTTTGCAGTCAATTGGTTAGCAACAGGCAAATCAGCGGCAACACAGGTTGTCGCTGAGCCGCCCGACATTATGTTGCTCGATCTCGGCCTTCCGGATATGGATGGCATTGATATTTTAAAATTAGTGCGGCAAAAAAAATTGCCGACTCAGGTGTTGATTCTCACCGCACGCGATAGCACTCACGCCAAAGTCATCGGCCTGGATTCCGGCGCAGATGACTACCTCACCAAACCCTTCGAACTGGATGAATTACTTGCGCGTTTGCGGGTGCTCGAACGTCGCTTAGGCAATGCAACCTCGTCAATGATTAACATCGGCCCGCTCAGTTTGAATACAGCGCAGCATGAAGTGCTGTTAGATGGTGCTGCGCTGGTGTTGTCGCGGCGCGAATATATGTTGTTGAAAGCGCTCGTCGAACATGTCGGTGTTATTCAAACCCGCGAAGGTCTTGAAGCGAAATTGTATTCTTGGGGCGATGAAGTCGCGAGCAATGCAATTGAAGTGCATATCCACAACTTGCGCAAAAAATTACCGCCCAATTTTATTCGCACCTTACGCGGCATTGGCTATATGGTGCCGCGCCCGTGAAATCCATTCGTGGATTTTTAGTGACTATTCTGTTGGCGATAGTCACCTTGGCCAATTTTGCAGCGGCAGTGCGCGGCTATTTAGGAAGCATGGATGAAGCCGAGCGTTTGTTTAATCAGCGCATGCTGCAGCAAGTCGATTTACTCAATTACACCTTGCCACAATCACTCGCGCAAACCAGCGAGCGCAGCGAACCTTTGCTGTTTCCGGCACGAACCTTCGCCACCGAGGAATCACTCGAATTCCAGTGGGTATCCGCCAATGGAAAACTCTTGGCTCGCTCTTCTGCTGTACCCGACCAGGTTGTCGTGCCACTGGAAGAAGGTTTTCGTTTTGTAAACTTTCACAGTTATCGCTGGCACATTTTGGTATCGCCCAGCGCGGATAAGAGCAGTTGGTTTATTGTTGCTGAGCGCGCCGACCAGCGCTACCGTTTAGCCGAATCAATGATTTTACAAGCCGTCTACCCTATGGTGCTGGCCATTCCGATTATTGGCCTGATCATCTGGTGGGTATTGGGTGTTGGTTTAAAACCCGTAACGAATTTAGCGCGCGAATTACGTCAGCGCGAGGCGACAGATTTACATTCGCTCAACCAACAGAATATGCCCGCAGAACTTGTACAACTGGCGCAATCGGCCAATGATTTATTGCGCCGTCTCGATGCTTCCTTCGCGCGTGAAAAACGGTTTTCTGGCGATGCTG
>CAIOHY010000575.1 GCA_903858205.1 uncultured Cellvibrio sp. | reverse complement strand
GGCCGAATATATGGTTGCAGTCGTATTCTATTTTTAAAAGACGCGATTGTTGGCAAGCCTGGAGGAGTCCATATATGCTGGTGAGGAACGAACCGCAGCATTCGTCATCACAAAGGGCACGCTGTTCTTTATATTGGAAAATTAATTGTGCACGAATTTTGGTAGTTGCAGTTACGGATATATGGTCATGTTGCGGTTCGTTCCTCACCGGCAACCTACTCGCAAAAATACATACGGAAAATCATCATGCTACACGGCCTGAACCACATCACCATCGCAGTCAGCGACCTTGATACCTCTTTTGATTTTTACACCCAGCTATTGGGCCTTAAACCGCACGCCCGTTGGGATTTCGGCGCATATTTAAGCTTGGGGGATTTATGGCTCTGTTTATCTTGCGATACCGCAGTCCCCAGTCAAGACTACTCACATATTGCGCTCGACTGCGTAGCAGATAAATTCAATGCGATGGCAGCGCAATTACGTGAAGCTAAGGTCATTGAATGGAAGAAAAATTCCAGCGAAGGTGACTCTTTGTATTTCCTTGATCCCGATGGGCACAAACTGGAAATTCACTGTGGAAATTTGCAAAGCCGTTTGGACTCCTTAAAAGAAAAGCCCTACAAAGGGTTGGTGTGGTTCTAATAAAAATTTTATTGTTGGGCATTGCTGCCCAACCTACGGTCGCAATAAATAAATAATCGAAAACTTTAAAGGAATACCATGAACAACCACTGGCTTTACGAAACCACATTAAACGGTAAGCTGGTCACACTAGCTCCACTAAATCGCGAGCATGCCGATGCACTACTCGCAGCCGCCAGCGACGGCGAATTATGGAATCTGTGGTACACATCGGTTCCCAGCAGCAAAACTATTGACGCCTATCTTGATCAGGCATTTAAAGATCAGAAAGAGGGGCGCGCGTTGTTATTTGTGGTGATTGATAATGCCACGCAAAAAATCATCGGCAGTACGCGTTATTGCAATGCCGATAATTTGAATCATCGCCTGGAGATTGGTTACACCTGGTACGCAAAATCATTTCAAAGGACGGGTATTAATACCGAGTGCAAATATTTATTGCTCGCCCACGCGTTTGAAGCACTCAATTCAATTGCGGTCGAGTTTCGCACTCACTGGCACAATCACGCATCGCTTGCGGCGATTGCGCGGCTGGGCGCAAAGCAGGATGGGATTTTACGCAACCATCAGAAAAATGCGGAAGGGGTTTATCGGGACACGGTGGTGTTTTCGATTATTGATCAGGAATGGCCTTCGGTTAAGAAAAACCTCGAACATAAAATGACGCGATAATAATGCGCCGGTTGCTTATTTTCGTGATAAGGAAAAGTTGTAGCCTACCGTAACTCTTCCAACAATTGTTGTTTGTCTTTCTTCCAAGACTCCAACGCATTGTTTACAAAAAATTCGCGCATGTTTTTTTGCAAATCCGGCTTGCCCATTTGTTTATAAATTTGCGCCAATAACAGTGCTGCATCAAGTGAAGCAATATATTCGCCTTGTGAGTTGGCTTTTTTAAAGGCGGCTTCCGCTTGAATTTGAGCCGTAAGCATTTCATTTTGTTTAAAATAAATCAGCGCCTGCATAAACAATTCCGCACCTGAAAGTTCCTTTTCAGCTGCCAAAACTGCCAACGCATCACTCCAGCGACTTTCGCTCAAAAAGAGACCAACTAAATGGCGCTGCGCCATCTCTTTAACCCATGATTCACTTTCCGGTTTGAAGCGATTAATTGCCGAGCGATAAAAAAACTCTTTTTGGTGGTTATCTTGACTACATAAACCGGCAAGATCATCAAACTGGGCGTGTACCTCGCCGGGCAGCTTGTTCTCTTCCGCAATAGCCCGCGCTGGCTTCAGGTATTCTTCGCATTTTCCATTCTGTTCAAACTTGAAACTGAAGAGGGATAGGGATCGCAATACTTGCAACTGCTGCTCAGGGGATGACTCCGCCAACGCGAGTGCGCGCAATAGCTTTTCCTCCAGTGCTGAAAAGTTTTTCTGCTCGTAATAAATAGAGGTATAGCGCTCCATTAAATAGCTTTGCAAAATGGGATCATTAATACCTTCCGCAAGTGCAACCGCACGATCCATTAATGCGAGCTTTTTTTCAGCGGGTAACGATTGGAAACCCGCGTACATTTGCGCGAGCAACGCCAGTGATTGGTATGGAATATTCCCAAACTTGCGTGCACGCAACTCCAGTTCTTCCGCTAATGTTTTTACGCTATGCCTATCACCCATAGACAATAAATTTTCAATCAGCTGGTAATGGATCGCCAGATCGTCAGGATTTTCGCTGTGAAGAATCTGCAGCTGCGCATTAATCAGGCGCTGATCTCTCGCCTCCCACAGCACATTCAGTGATGCAACTTTACCGAGCAGAGTTTCCAGCTTCTCCGCCAATTCTTTTATCGTTTGGCCAGCCAAATATCCACGCCATTGGTTGCTGCGCCCTTGCACTACAAACGCAAGATACAACATCTGCTCATGTTGCCGGATATGCCCGGTCACCAGTAATTGTGCATCTGCCGATTGTTGGTAACGCTCAAAAAAGTAAAGTGGAGCCGCCGCAATTTGCTGTGGCTGATCACCGTCAGGTATTTTGTGCACCCGCAGCCTTTGATGCCGGCTCGCCTGTTTAATCAACGCATTTTGCAGTTGCCCAGCGAGATCTGTTTTGGTCTGTTGCTTATCCAGATTAAAAGGCGCCACCAGGATGGATGTTGGTTCAGGTAGGGAAGTCGATTTTTGTTGGAAGAAAAGTACCAGGGCCGCAAGACACAGCACAATCATTAGCGCTAACGACCATGGCCAGTAAGGTCGTTTTTCCGGTGCGATAATTACCGCGCCCGTTTCGGCCACAACAACAGGTTCGCCTGTGTGCAGCGGAATTTGCCATTGATAACCTTTTTTGGAAAAAGTCTTTATCGCATCCTCACCAAAGAGATTGCGCAAATTACTCACTGCCTGAAATACCGCTTGTTCGGAAACAACTCTACCCGCCCACACATTTTCCAGGATCGCATCTTTGCTATGGATTTGAGTGGGATTTGCCAGTAAAAAAACGAGAAGATTGGCTTCGTTATTGCGAATCGGAAGCGGCTGATCATTCTGCGTTAGCAAGAAACTCTGGCTGTTGAATTTAAAATTATTAAAGTAATAGTCCACGTACGGCCTTCAATCTATGCGGGCATCACAACAGGTAAGAGCGGCAGTTTACACTGCTTTATCGCTGCTGGCGGTCACCCCAATCAAATCCAGCGGCACAAAAAATCTATAATTTTCTATAAACAGCAAAAAAATAGAAAAATTATAGGATTCCATCAGTCCTGAACGTGCAGATTTAGGGCGCGGCCAAGCCGTATACCCTGACTGATTACCCATTAAGGATTACCAATGTCACACCTAAAAATAATTTTTCTCGTTTTATTCACCAGCCAAAGCATCTATGCGCTAGCAGCAGGAGAATGGATCGACCCTCCCATGGTCGATATACCGGCCGGTCAACTCAAGGCCAAAATCACCACAGAGATTAAAAAAGGGACAGCCGTTTCCGATCCCGATGCCAAATACAAAACGCTCAACATCAACGCTTTCCGTTTGAGTAAATATGAAGTTACCACCAAAGAATTTGGATTGTTTATCGCCGATACAAACTATCAGCCACCCACTGCCTGCCATCAAATGAGCGAAAAATGGTTTACCTTTCGCGCGGGTAGTTGGGACAAACACCAACATTTACGCAGTGAATATGAGCCAGTCACTTGTATCAACTGGGATGCCGCGCAGGCCTACGTGAAGTGGCTAAGCAAAAAGACCGGCAAACCTTATCGCCTACCGAGTGAAGCCGAATGGGAATATGCAGCACGCGCGGGGTCGACAACACTTTACTACTGGGGTGATGATGCCGCTCAGGCTTGCCGCTACGCCAATATCGCCGACCAAGCCGCGGAAGCTGCAGTGAAACGCGATTACAACGGACTTGAGTCCAAGGATTTCATCGGTGTAGTACCTTGTGATGATAACTCCGGCTATGCCAGCGTGGTTGGACTGTACGAACCCAACCAATTTGGTCTCTACGATATGATTGGAAATATCAGCGAGTTCACTCTCGATTGTTTTGACCTGGGGTTCCCAGGCTCCGCAACTGACGGCTCACCACGGCTGGGAGGAGATTGCGGTAGACACATGTTTCGTAACGGCTCCTGGCATGGGGCACCACAGGACGCCTCCAGTCGTGGCGGTTGGTATGTAGAATCTGTAGGTACCTTGGAAGGTTTCCGCATCGCGGAAGATGTAACTAGCAAATCATCAGGCAATTCATCCAACAACAGAAAAACCAAAGCGACGCGCAAGTTCGAGCGGGAATTAGCGAAAGCACAGCAAGCCGCACGCAAAAAAATCTAACCGGGATAAAAATTCCAGCAAAAAGCCGAATCAGAACATGATTCGGCCTTTTTCGCTGCCAAACAACCAGGTTTACAGTCATATCCAACATCATAGGTAAAATGATTTTTTCTGGGCATGACTGCCCAGCCTACTCACCAAAACATTCCCCGCCTCCCGTCACAAATCCGCTATGCATGAAACACAAAACCCAACAACTCCACCATCAACTGCTATAACTAAACCAACTCAGCCAAATGAAACCGCGCCCAGACAAGCAAGTGGCGCGGCCGGCTGACAGGACGCCCACTACTGCAGCTAACGATATAACAATGAAAAAGTGCTTGGTTTTACTTGTGATAATTGCCATCGCGCAGTTTGCGCTGATGCGTGCCAGCGTTGCGGACACAGCGATCGCAGAGTCTGACTATCCCAAAAAAATTCACTTTCGCAACATCATGGAGAATCAGGATATAGCGCTGGGTGAAGTAGAGGCGATAGTGCAGGACTACCAAGGCTTTATGTGGCTTGGCGGGCGCAACGCGCTCTTGCGTTATGACGGCTACGAATTTTTGCCGATTCCTGCCGCCAAAGACCCAACCAACGTGACCGAGACAGAGCCGGTCAACCAAGTGTTGGAATTACTGGAAGATAGACATCACAATCTCTGGGCAGCCACTCGCTCGGGGCTATACCTCTATGATCGCGACCACGAAGTATTACTACCCATAGCGCTACCGGACAGCTTACTGGGCTCGGGCGGGGCTATTAACGCCATTGCCGAAAGCGCCGCAGGCGACATTCTGATTGGTACCGCAACCGGGCTCGGAACCCTAAACCAAGCAAGTGGCAATGTAGAAACCTTAGGTCAACTAAATGACGGGCTTTTAAATAATCCGATTAACGAAATCGTGGCAGGGTCCGATGCTATATGGATCGGAATAGACGCCGGTTTGGTGGAGCTTGATCCGGTAACAAATAAAGTTACCCTGCATGTTCCCTCGCCGGACAACCCCAAATCCAAACGAGGTAACAGCATCCTCACCATCGCAATTGATCACCGTGGGCGCATCTGGGCCGGTAGCAGCTCTGGCATTTACCGTCTGGATCGCACCACCAAACAGTTCACGCACTACCAACACGACATCAATGATCCCAAAAGCCTGCCTATTGATTTTTTATGGACGCTGTTTGTGGACAGCAATGGTTGGGTGTGGACAGGCAGTGACGGCGGCGGCTTAAGCCTTTACAACGAGGCGCAAGACAACTGGATCAGCTTCAGCCGCAGCGACGGCGGCGCGGGGCAATTGACCAGCAATATTGTGCGGCGTGTTTATGAGGATCGCACGGGCGATATTTGGGTCGGCACCTATCCTTCGGGCGTGCATTTTTATGATCGCTCCAGCATTGGCATCCGCGCTTACCATAAATCAGACATTGGCAATCAGGGGCCAATGGACGACAACGTCGAAGCGGTGCTGGAAGCCAAAGAAGGCAACATTTGGATCGGCGCCCGTGGCATTTCGCGCTTAGATCCAAAAACCGATTTATTCACCCACTACCCTCACACTAACGGTGCCGATTCGCGCGTTGCTGCCCCCACCATGCTGTACGGCACCATGGACTCGCAAGACCGCATACTCTTCGGCTCCTGGGGCGCTGGTGTACAGGTTTACAACCCCACAACTGATCGATTCGATACCCTGCCAGTTGACCCAGACCAAAGCAGACGCGGCGAAAAAACGGGGCGCACTCTAAACGATTTAATGGTGTGGAATATTTTTGAAGATAGGCAACACAACCTCTGGTTTAGCACCCACTACAACGGGCTGACGAAATTTGATCCCACAAGCGGCATCTATTCTTTTTATCCACACAGCGAAATGGGTGATGACAGCTTATCCAGCGCAGTCGCCTGGCTGTCATATGAAGATTCACAAGGGCGGTTTTGGGTGGGCACGGCCTACGGTTTAAATCTATTGGATCGGGAGAAAAATACATTTAAACGCTATCTGCCCGATGACAAAAATCCCCGCAGTCTGGCGAATGGTTCAGTGCTCGCCATTTTCGAAGACAGCAAAAAACGCCTGTGGTTTGGCACCGACATGGGCTTGCACTTGTATCACCCGGAGACGGACGATTTCACCCACTACGACACGCACCACGGATTTGCCGACCCAGGTGTACGCGCCATAGCACAGGACCATCAGGACAACTTGTGGGTGGGCACCAACAACGGCGTGGTGCGATTTAACCCCGACACCCAGGCAGTAAAAAATTACACCCGTTTTAACGGAGCATTGATTGGGGGCATCACTACCGGTGCAGTTGTAGTGACAGACTCCAACGAAATTGTGTTCGGTTCACGCAACGGCTTGTATTTCTTTGACGTTGATAAGCTCGAAAGCAACCAAAACAAAATTCCGCCCGCCATTGCGATTACTGATTTTCGCTTATTCACCCAGAAAGTGGCGATTCATGGCGCGGATAAATTATTGGACAAGGTGATCACGCAAACCGACAGCATCACTCTGGATTACACCCAATCAATGATTTCATTCAGTTTCGCTGCACTGAATTACCGCGATACAGAAAAAAATCAGCACGCCTACAAACTTGAAGGCTTTGATAACGATTGGCGTGAAGTAGGCAACCAACGCACTGCCTTCTACACCAACTTGCCCGCAGGCACTTACCAGTTTCGCGTAAAGGCCAGCAACAATGATGGTGTTTGGAATGAACAAGGGCGCAGCATCCGGGTGATTGTGTTGCCGCCACCCTGGAAAACCTGGTGGGCTTATAGTATTTACACTGCACTCATCATTGGCCTACTACTAATGTTTGTACGCAATCAACATCAGAAGGTTCTGGTTGCACGTAAGATCAGCCGTGAGCTGGAACAGAAAGTCGCTGAACGCACCGCTGAATTACAACATAAAAATGCCGAGCTGGAAGGTGCTTACGCGCAACTTGAGGCGATCAGTTTGTCTGATCCGCTCACCGGATTAAACAACCGCCGCTACCTGCAAAAATTAATCCCCATGGATATCGCGAAAGTTCAGCGCGAATATGCACCGCCAACACCTAATCGCCAACCGCGTCAGAATGCCCGCGACCTCACTTTTTTTATTTTGGATGTGGACTTCTTTAAATCTGTGAACGATACATACGGCCATGCGGCAGGCGATCAATTACTTGTTCAACTCTCCGAAGTGCTGACAAAAATTTGCCGAGAATCCGATTGTGTCGTGCGTTGGGGCGGAGAAGAATTTTTAATTGTCAGCCGCTTTGCCGACCGGGATGAAGCGCCGCTTATGGCTGAGCGAATTCGTAAAAGTATCGAGCAATATAATTTTACGCTGCCCGATGGTAGCGTTCTGAAAAAAACCTGTTCAATGGGTTTTGCAAGCTTTCCCTTCCTACGCGAACACCCTACGACCTTGTCGTGGGAGCAGGTGATCGATATCGCGGACCGCGCCCTCTATGCGGCAAAAAAATCCGGGCGCAATCGCTGTGTCGGTCTTGCCTCAAACAGCAACACACCCGAAGAGAGTTTGTATTTGCGAATTAGCAACGACATCCCCGGCATGATCAGCAGCAGCGAATTGACGGTGATCAGCTCATCTGAGAATACTTTGGTTTGGGAATAGCCGTTCGATCGGATCAGAAATTAAAAAAAAGCCTCACCACACTGGGTGAGGCCAACAAAACTAACCAATAATATTTACTAGCTTAACAATCCAAGGTTCACATTAGCCGCTTCGGGAGCCAGGGTTACAACATCGGTTAGACCCAAGCCTTTAATAATGTCGTTGTGAAGGGTGCGCGCACTGCCGCGATTCTGCCCATGTGCTCCCGAACTACTAAAGCCCGCTCTAAATTCTGACCGCTGGGTCGCAAGCAAGAAGGGGGCGTTGTAGGCTGAGTGCGCGTTAGCTCTGCCAAAACACGTCACTTGCGCAAAAACGGTTGATGAAAGTAGTGGTTTACCATCGGGTCCAATTGTTTTTGCTAGCTCTTG
>CAIOHY010000574.1 GCA_903858205.1 uncultured Cellvibrio sp. | reverse complement strand
GGGGGGGATAGTGCAGATTCTGGAGGAGATAGCCGAAATAACAGGAAATCATCATCCCCGCTTTTGGGGATCCATGTGTACTCAACGGCGCAACGCTGGATTCCCGCTGCGCGAGAATGACGATTCCCTGATAAATGATGCTCTACATAAATCGCAGATTGTGCCTAAGGCTTAGTTGCACTTGTACACATCAAAACTCTGGCGACCATCTTGCACCAAACTTGCTGGCACTATGGTGTCGCCGCCAAACTGGGTAGCTTCGTTGCGCGCCAAGTTAGTCAGTTCAGTTGCTACTTTCTCGGGCGAACGCTTCATTGAACCAACAAAGTTATCTTTTACTTTAACGTTAACAGTGCGCACTTTTTCGCAGTTACGCACGTTGGCGGCATTGGCAACCGCGACGCTGGCGCCTTGCTCGCTGACTTTTACCCAGCTACATGCACTGGTCAGGCTAACGATGGCAGCTAACAGAAGAGTGGTTTTTTTCATGGACGATTCCTCAGAGGTGATTAGTTGATAATCAAGGGGGCAAAAAACTCGCGGCTACACTAATCCCATAGCAGCTGAGTTGCAAGCCGCAGCGATTAGCGCATCGCCGGTGTAATGCGCGGTAATAATTATTTTTGGTAATCCCGCCCATGAGTAGTATCTTTGGCGAGCATCTACTTACCCCACGTAAGTTGATTTCGCTGCAACAGCGATAGCCGCATGGCAAACATAAGAAGTTCACCAATAGGAAAATCGCTAAAGAGGAGTTAACCCTATGGGCGCATTAAAGACCGGCCTGTGCAATTTATTTTCCAGGCACAATTTCTGGCGGCTGACCAAGCTGCTGATTATTCTCGCGATCCCCATGGGGATAAGTTTGCTGATTGGTAAGATCTATCAAAGCTGGGACGATGACCCTGAGCGCGGCGCAATTGCGATTGACAATGGCGCCTTTGGCGAAAACTATTCCACACCAATTTATTTGGATCAGGGCTGGAGCGCCAACGATAG
The DNA here is from genome assembly GCA_903858205.1 of uncultured Cellvibrio sp. Taxonomy (GTDB): domain Bacteria; phylum Pseudomonadota; class Gammaproteobacteria; order Pseudomonadales; family Cellvibrionaceae; genus Cellvibrio. The sequence goes on along the minus strand of CAIOHY010000574.1, from coordinate 2,172 downwards.
CCTCTGGTACTACAACACTACCCAAGGCTCGGCCTTGATGCCCTACGATTTTTTTATCGCGCTGGAGCAAAGCGATTCAAACGAGCCGTTTCGCGCGAATAGTGTGATCGATAAATATCGCTACTTGCCCCAAAAACCCACCTTCTTTAACCCCGACGGATTGCCGGTCGGTTTTGTGAAAGAGTCCTACAAGGGCAGTGACTATATTGGTTTTACCTGCGCCGCCTGTCATACCGGACAGGTGAACTACAAAGGCACAGCGATTCGTATCGACGGTGGCCCCGCCATGGCTGATATGGTGGGCTTCCTCACCGCTCTGCAAAAAAGTCTGGACATTACCCTGGCGAATAGCGAGAAAAACCAGCGTTTTGTCGCCAAGGTACTGGAACTCAATAACACTTATTCCAACGCCGAGGCGGTGCAGGCCGACCTCCAACGCTGGGCGCGTAAGATCCGTTTGTACAACAATATCAACGCTTCAAAAGTTGAGTATGGCTACGCTCGCCTCGATGCTTTCGGGCGCATCTACAACCGCGTGCTAGAGCATGTTATCAACCGCAACCAGGTGCGCGATGTGCTGCTGGGGGCGACCAAATCCGAAGACGACGATACCAATCTGCTCACCCCCGTGCAGGTGGATAAGGTGTTGGAAGACATCAGTGAAACGATTATCGGCGATCTGCAATTTGCCAAAATTATCGACCGTTTGATGTCCACCAAAGAAGGATATCCCGCACTGAGTTTGGCGGTAATGAACGAGCGCATCAAACCGCTGCTGTTCAACGAGCCCAATGCCCCGGTGAGTTACCCATTCCTGTGGGACATAGTGCAATCCGACTATGTGCAGTGGAACGGCCTCGCGGCTAACTCTGGCGTCGGCCCGCTCGGGCGCAATACGGGCGAGGTAATCGGCGTATTTGGCATCCTCGATTGGACCGCGCATAAACGCGGCTGGAGTTTGCCGTCGCTAGTGACTGGTCAGAAGAGCAAGAGCTACCAAATCGATTTCACCTCCTCAATCGATCTGGTCAACCTGTCGCGGCTGGAATCTCACCTGGCCAGTTTGACCTCGCCCGTGTGGCCAACCCAAAAGGCAGATAGCCCCCAGCAGGAAGCCGCCAAGGTGATTTTTGACAAGCTACCCGAGTGGCAAATCGATGGTGCAAAAGTGCGCCGTGGCCGTGCCCTTTATGCCGAGTACTGCGAGTCCTGCCATCAAGTGATTGACCGCACTGACCGCGACCGCATTGTGGTCGCCAGTATGCTGAGTATCGATGTAGCGGCGACCGACCCTGCAATGGCAGAAAACAGCGTCAATTACACCGGCTTCTCGGGCAACTTCAAAAATACTTACCAGACGGAAAGTGTGGGTGGCTTAGTGATTAAGGATCGCGCGCCGGTGGTGCAAATCCTCACGGCAGCGACCATGGGCGAAGTCACTACCGCGCCAGACCCGGATAAATGGTGGCCGCGCCGCGCGCTGGACTGGCTATATATGATGGCGAAATCCTTCTTTGATAATGAAATCAAAGCCAGTGTAAAATCCGGCAACTATCAACCGGATACCACCGCATCGCCCTACCAATCGCTGCTATCCTACAAAGCGCGCTCATTAAATGGCATCTGGGCGACGGCGCCTTATCTGCACAACGGTTCAGTACCGAGTATTTATGACCTGCTGCTGCCCGTGAAGCGCGAGGGTAATCCTGCCGACGGCCTCTATCGACCGACCGAATTTAAAGTCGGTAGCCGCGAATTCGATCCACGCAAAATTGGCCTGCGCACTGAAGGTTATGACGGTTTTACCTTTAAAGCGGAGAAGCGCGGCGACTTTAATAGCGGCCACGAATACGGGACTGCACATGCGCCTGCGGTGAATGGTGAGAAGCAAGAACCGCTCACCGACGAGGAGCGCTGGGATCTGGTTGAGTATATTAAAACCCTGTAGTTGATGAATCGATTATCAATGCCGGATTCCTAGCCTGGGGCGTTAAGCCACAACGCCCTGCTAACTCATCAAAGGACGGATAGCGCCACTTTTTGCTGTATTGCCCGGTTTGGCTATGCTGCAAGAGTGGCGTTCTTGTGTGTGTAGCCTATGAAAACACATGATCGCATTTTTTAATTACCCCACTTATGGCCATTAGTTGAATGGCCCTTAACGAGTTAGCT
>CAIOHY010000573.1 GCA_903858205.1 uncultured Cellvibrio sp. | reverse complement strand
GTTCGTCGTAACAACAGGCATTTTTTCTAAAGGCATCAATATCTTAAAGAGCATTCGCGCGCAGGCTGCACGACTTTACTAAAAAAAATCCCTAGATGCACTTTTATTTACAGGGATGTAATGTATTCAGGTTTTGCAGGAGCAAAAACCTGTTTATTTTTGCAGCCGCCGAAGGCGCGTGCAGCTTGCTGCGCGTGACTGAGGTGGCCACGCGCGGCGGCAGGTGGTGAGCGTGAGATAAACGCGACCCGCGCGTATTTGCGGTGTGTGGGCGAAGCACACAAGGTAAAGCTTTTAGTTTTGTTTGCGGCTTGCCGCCACACTAAAGCGCAAGCGGCATTTAACATAGCGTAAATTATGCGGCGCGTGAGCGCGGACAGTGGCTTGGCTGGCCGAAGGCGTGCCAAACACTGCGCATAATTCCTACGTTATGTTGAATGGTGCTGGAGTGGTGCAACCCCAAGGCTTGGGGTGCGCACTGGAAGGAGCTTGCGACTGCAAGCGCGGGGGATGGGCAACAGGAATGCTGCAAAGCGCATGACCGTTTGGCACGACTGGTGCGCCGTTTTTATTTTGCACAAGGCGTGACGAACGGTGATGTGCGTGCTGCGGCTTTATTGTTTATCTGCGGTGTATCCGAACTCGATATTAATGAATCGAAGGTTCTTCACTGGCTTCCGCTTCTAACATCGACAACAACGCCGCTTCTGCATCTTCGATGCTGACCAACTCAACATCCGGCGCTTTTTGTTTTTTAATAAGCGCCGCCGCTGGATGCGTTTTGGTGTGGATCTCTTTTAACTTCTTCACACTTACCTGCGTATAAATCTCGGTGGTCGATATATCCGAGTGGCCGAGCATTTCCTGAATGAAGCGAATGTCGGCACCGTTTTCTAACATCAGCGTTGCCATGGCGTGACGGAACAGGTGACACGCACCCACTTTTTTTATTCCGGCCTGCTCAATATATTTACGTGCAAGCGTGGTTAAATTATTTGGATGCAATCCCAACCCATACGCTGATAAAAACAATTCGCCATTATCACGCGCACAACTTAATTCAATGCGCGCTTCATAAATATATTTTTCAACCCACGCGGCGGCGCGCTCACCAATCGGAATCAGCCGATCTTTTTTGCCCTTGCCCTGGCGAACCATCAGTGTTCCTTCGGCAATATCTATGTCAGTGATTTTTAAATTTGCAACTTCAGTGCGCCGAATGCCGGTACTGTAAAGCACCTCCAGAATCGCTCTATCGCGTAAACCAAGTGCATCGCTAGTGTTAGGTTGGTGCAACACTTTTTCGATCTCACGCTCGCTTAGGATGGATTTAGGCAAACGCTTTTCGACACGCGGCATTTGTAATTCGCTGGCGGGATTACTCGCAATGTAATCCTGCTGCATGAGCCATTTAAACCACGCACGAATCGCTGACAATCGCCCACACTGCGAACTAAATGATAGCGGCTCACCATTGGCTTTGCGTTTATAAAATAACGTGCGTTGGTATCTATCGAGAATGGGTTTACTCATCTGCGATGGATAAAATACTTGCCGTTGGCCGCACCAATCTACAAGCTCACACAAGTGCAACTCGCGGCCTTCCAGCGTCAGCTCGCTGTAATTGTGTTCCCGCAACCAGAGCAAATAGGCTTGCGTTAAACCGTATAAACTCTGCGCATGGTTGATGTGTTGAATGTGCGGGAACTGGCCGAGTAAATTGGTTTTGCGATTGTTGCGCACATCGCGCTTGGTTTTCGCCATGCTTACACCTCTACATGTAAGTGCGATGCGATGCCATTTAATTTCTCTATAAGTGCATTTTGGGTCACTTCTTCCAGCAAATCGACTTGCACACTGTTTTTCTCGGTGTTTTTTGCGATTTTCTCATCTACCACACCCACCCCACTAGTACCCCAATGGCCACCCAATGGGGGCACCAACTCTGGTGTTTTACCCCCCACACTTAACGTCGTACCGGTATTTTTTGGCGCACTTGAAACATTTTTCTGTAATGCTTCAACATCCATTAATCCCATTAAAAAACTATTGCCTGCTTGCCCTTCACCACGATACAAGAGTTCATAGTCAAACGACTGGCCGCGTTTACCACGATGCACCAGCACATATTCCATTTCCACCAACCGCTCTAAATGCACACGCACCTGGTCATAACTCCACCCTAAATGCTGACGCAATTGTGCTCGACCAAAACGGTAATCCTGTTGCGCAACATTTTCTTTTTTACACTCCGCCGCAATCATTTGTTGTAGTTCATTGAGCATGCGCCGCGTTTGCGGCGTTAGCTCATCTAGGGTTCTACCCAACACCTCATTGGCTAATTGATTGGCCGCTTCAATATCGGATAACTCCACCTCGATATATTCCAGCGTTTCGCCTTTGTGATTTTTGGTACGCTTAACCTCGCGCTGAAACTGGTGTAACAACGCAATGGTTTTAATCAAACTTAAATACTTCATGTGATCGCGGCGCGTGCGGGTTTTATCGTTTAGAAAGGTCATGTGATTGGCAAAGGAATTGGATACCACCAATGGCCGTAGCAAACGCTGGGCGTTGTTATGCACACTGATAATCTCTTGCTGTTGCGCACCCGCTAAAATACCTTCCAGCGTTTCACCGTAGCGTTGCTGCTCATGTATCGCGGCGGTTTGCTCACGACTTTCATCTACGCTTAATGTAATGCAACGGTTTTTAAGTTCTTCGTCGATATCAATCGCGGTGGTGGTGTAGAACAAGGCCACTGGACCTTCTACCGTGTAATCTTGCGTTTCTAAATTACCTGTGGCGGCATTTTTACCGGTGCTGGCAATGGTGACCTTGCCTTCGCTTTGCAATAATTTCAGCGCGTAACTGGCATTGCTGGCGCCTTCTTCTTCGGCAATGGCAAGGATTTTATGTTTTAAATCTTTCTCGCCCATGTAATACAAACTCTGGCCAGTCATGGCGCTGTACTGAATCCGTTCTTCCTCTGGCATCATATTTAAAACCGCATCCATCAAGGATGTTTTACCCGCTGCACTGGTGCTTTGAATTAACACTGCCAGTGGTTTTTTCATTTTGCGCGAGACACACGCAAGATAAGCTACCAACTTATTCGCTTCTTCACCCACCACGCCACAGCGCGCAAAGTCGGCCAGTATTTGATTCATCAAGTTAGGCGACTTTAGCAATTGCATGGCCGCGTTTAATTCTTCTTCGCTCATCATGGGGCGCTTTTCCGTTTTGCTTAAAGTGCCGCGAATGAGTTGATCCTGTATTTCCTCAAGCTGTAATAACACCGCACCCAGGTCAGATTTTAAAACCGATTCATCAAGCCCTAATTCAGCAGCCGATTGTTTGATATAAACCGCACGGGCTTTGGCACTGTATAAATCCAGCGTGTCTACATAAAACGAGTTTTCGCATTTCACGAGCAGATTTATTTTTAGTAGCTCATGGCTGGTATTTTTGTTTAAACCGCGTACCCGATACAAACGATTTTCTAGCGTGAGATTTACCTCTAAATCTGTAACCTCAACTGCAACAGCAGCGGCTAAGATGGAAGGTTTCATCTCAAGCGTCGAACTATCGACAGCGCTCACAGTTTCAATCTCGCTCATCACTTCACCCTTAGTTGCTGTTTGTATTTCAGTTTTTAATTCAACCACTGAATCAATTTGTTCTACTGGCTTTTCACGGCCAATGCCATTGCCCAACCATTCCGCTTTACGCACAGCAACGTCTAAACTTTTATTGGCTGGTGTAACGTTCAGCGCGTACTCGTTGGCGTCCATGCCTTTTGGAAAGAGCACACGGAAAGCATCAATGCCGTTTTGATTTAATTTCTTCGCCACGATTTCAGCGTTATCGTTGCCAGCCTTGTCACGATCAAACGCAATCAACACACGCTCAACGCCAAGCTGTTTAAAATAAGCCAGCAATTCATCATTAAACGAGCCAGCACCTAAGGCACTGGTGACATTTCTAAAACCAGCACACCAGAAGGTCATCGCATCAATCAGCGCTTCACATAAAATAATTTCTTTGCAACCCACTAAACCCGCGTGATTAAAAATGCCAACCTTGGGTTGCTCTAAATACAAATGATCTGGCGTACCTTTGCGTAAACGGTTGCAAATTTTGCGGCCGTACAATTGCGTGATGTTGTTGTGTTGATCGTAGAGCGGCACCACAATCGAACCATTCAAATGCTCATGACCACTCGCACGTAACACGCCTAATTCCTGCAAGCGCCCACGCTGTTGCACACCAACCAAACGGCGCTTATGCGGCAATTGATAAGCCAATGTGCGATTGGCAAAGCCTAAATTAAACGTAGAAATTAATTCAGGATGATCGAGGCCGCGAGATTTTAAATAGTCGAGTGCTTCGGGTGATTGCACTAAGGTATTGCGGTAAAACTCAACAACGCGAGTTAATAATTCTTGGTCGTTGGCATCGGTAGACATGGGCAAGCTTGGCGGCGCAACGCAAACAGACTGGGCAACTAAAGGTGAAGTCACCACACCCAATTCTCGCTGAAGAACATCAGCGGCACGCCTGAAACTGACCCGCTCGGTTTTCATGTACCAATCGATATTGGAACCACCAACACCGCAACCCAAGCAATTGAACAGGTTCTTCGCTGGCGTGATTTTGCACGATGGCGTTTTCTCTTCGTGGAACGGGCAACACAGCACAAAATCCTTACCCGACTTTTCCAGTGCATAGCCTTGGCTTTCGGCTAAACGCACCAGCGACACTTCACTTTTGATCCGTTCAATTACTTCATCGGCGATACGTGCCATAAAACCCCCATGCGGCAAAAACCTGTCAAGATACATATTGTATATTTGTATGCTATACAATATGGTATTATTTGGCAAGCAACGAAAAATGGAGGGCTTAAAGTGATCACCTCACAATCACTCTTGGTTTTAGATATGAACTTTCCCGAGCGCTTAGTTATGCTGCGTAAAGAGCGTGCTTTAACTCAACAAGCCTTAGCTGACACCGTTAATCTCTCTGTTTTACAAATAAGGCGCTATGAAGGAGGTTCTTCACAACCTACCTTAGATGTAATACGGCGCCTTGCTATTGCGCTTGGCATTAGCGCAGATAAGTTAGTCTTTGATGGTATGGAGCGAGAACCAGTTGATTCGCTACGCTACCAATTTGAAGCCGTGTCTAAACTCTCTGAACACGAACAAAATCTTGTTCGTGAGCTATTAGATGCTGTTATCGTTAAGCATCAAGTTGCCGGTGCTTTAGCTCGTGCAAATAACACAGGAACGAAAGAAGTACCCTAAACAGCCAGTGCAAAACCATGTGATAACAACCTATTTTTAATGCGAGGAGTTAACCGTGACCAAAATTCAAATTGAATTACCCGATGCCACCGCGCAAGCCGCTCAAGCAGCAGGCTTGCTCACGCCACAAGCGCTTGACCGTTTATTGTCTGGAGCGTTACGCAAACAACACGCTGGCGATACTTTGCTAGCCATTGCCGATAAGTTAGCTGCCGCAGGCGTTGAACCTATGTCAATGGAAGAGGTTGTTGCAGAAGTAAAAGCAGTTCGAGCGGAGCGTAAACAGCGTGCGGATAGTCATTGATACCAATGTGTTGTTATCGGGTTTATTGTGGCATGGCGCGCCGCATCATTTGCTCAATCACGCTCGCAATGGCGATATTGAATTAGTGCTTAGTCATCCCATGCTAGAGGAGCTTGCCGAAACGCTCGCTAAACCTAAATTTGCCGTCATGATTCAACGTACCGAACTAACGCCTGAGCAGATATTAAATGAGCTACACGTATTTGTAGAGAGTGTAATAGCACCACCGCTAGATCGCCCTGTATGTCGCGACCCTGATGACGATATAGTGCTCGCCTGCGCACTCGCCGCCAACGTCAGCATGATTGTTACCGGCGATAATGATTTGCTGGTATTACACCCATGGCAAGGCATCGAAATAGTAAAACCAGCCGAGGCGTTACAACAACTCAGTATTGGCAACTAAAAATAGCCACTAAGAAAAAGCTAACCCTTAACAGCTATGGCCGCTAGGGGGTTGGGGAGGCTTTTTTATTCAATATTAAGAAATATATACAAACTGCTATTCTGCACTAGACCCTTTCCCACTCTCTTTTTTTCGTTAACGAAAATGACAGGTACAAAAAAGCCAGCGCATTGCTGGGCTGGCTTTGGGGTGGCGTGAGACTGGAAGTAGTTAAGGCAAAACGCAAGACCGGAACTTTCTAATGGGTGACCCCTTTAATCGAATCGAATCGCATCTAAAATCCTCTAAGAGCCTCTTGCCCATCTCGGGTCATGATTTTTGACCAATCCCATGTGTCGGGGTCTATTTGTCCTTCTTCTAAAAAAATTAACTGATACAACCCATCAACTTCAATCACACCGACATCAATTGTTTGGCCGTTGCTATCTGTTAGCTTCAAATTAGAATACTGCACAGACCAATGTCCATTTTCTTTGTTATCGGATGTTTTTATACTATAAGTATTGTCCACATTGATCAGTAAGACTGATATGGAATTGCTATATGTTCCAACTAGCTTTTTTGCATCAACTCTTGGAATTTCATTAACCTGCCTATCACTACATCCATTTAACAACACAACTACAGCCCCCAAAAATAAAATAAGTAAATAGTGTTTTTTCATTTTTTTCAATTACCTCTCTTTAGCATTAGAAAGCACCGGACTGTTAAACAAATGCTGAGGGTACGACCGGGTCTCAGTAAAGGTTTGCTTAATAGTGCCATAAGGTGTTAACAATCCATAATTATTCGGCACTCTGTCGAAAGATTTTATCCTTGCCTCAGCGCTAAAAAAATCTCGAGTATACGATGTCAAACTTGTTTCGTTTATTATTTTTATTGTGGCTGTCCCATTGCCATTGTCATGAATTTTTACATCGTAGCTACCTACAAATTGCCTAGTAGGGTCGATCACTGGGAATGACGCATCTTTAATTGCATCCCTACCATTGGGTGTTTCTAAGCCCCACGCCCCTCTACCATTTTCATAGGGAGGTACTGTTCCCCCTGATCTAATCTGATCTTTATTTTCGGATAAAAACAATTGCCAATTTCGTTCGGTGCTGTCGGTAGACATCATGCTTTTTGTTAAAGGGGAATCCGCACCATAAAAATATTCGCTAGGCCCCTCACCTGTAACAAAGTTATGCATTAGCTTGGCAACTTCTCTTCCTTCCGGTGTTGCAGAAACTGAATTTAGAATTTTATCTGCCGCTAGGCCGAGGACTTTATACTGACTAGGGACGGTAGCAAATAAGCTATTTATCTTTCCTTCCACTAAATGTCTCTCTTTATCCAAAGACAAAGATGCATAATCAAACCCAGATTTACCAATGTAATTCCCTCGCGAATCAAAATTAGCAGCATGCCAATCCCGATCAGCTTGGGTACGAACACCCGTCACTATAATCTCTTCTGCAGCATCGGGATCCCACTCTGGTTGTGGCGGTCTTCCAGAAGAGGATTGCTGTGCTTCATCCTTCGCAGCTACAGCTGTATTAGCATCACCTGTTGTAACTGCTTCGCGAATGGCTTTATCAGCTGTTTCAGTTTTGGGTTGTGGCGTTGTACTTGGTGCAGCTGCACCAAACGGATCATCTCCAATACCATCCCAGCTAACTTGTCTATTCACTTGCTTGGCAGACGATGTTGTTTGCGGTTTATTGCCTAACTTAATCACCTCTGTCGCCAACGCATTCCCAAAGGCATCGGCTGCTATTTGACCCCAGTTTTGTTTGCCGCCAACTCCCATCAAACGGCTAACAGAGGACTGAACAGCTCCACCAACAAAATTATTAACCAGGTTGTTGATAAAGTTGTCTTGCGTTGTGCCCATTGCGCCAG
>CAIOHY010000572.1 GCA_903858205.1 uncultured Cellvibrio sp. | reverse complement strand
TAATTTCTTAGCATCGCGTTCGGTAATTGGGTCTTTTATACTATTAATTTCAACAAGCTTTATCATTTCAAATGCCCTGTATGCCAGTGACGTGTTGAGTAATAATTAATTTCAAAAGAAATTAGGTCAAGACTTCTGCAAAATAGTTTGTTTAATCTTGATAGCCGGCGATCAATTCATCCAGTTTCGTTGTGCAAACAATCTGTGGAGCCATTTTAATAATTTCCCTAATAGCTTGCAATTTGTCTTCTGCATCACAACTCATGAGCAAGTCATCCTCAGCGATTCTCTCAATGTATTCGAGGCGTAGTAACTCGTCAGAGTTGCTACCAGAAATAATAGCGTGACGATCTGTTACAATTAGTAATGTCGAGTTTCAGAAATATCGTTAGTTGATTCGTCAGAATTAGTAGCCGTTTCTTGGTTCGAGCCTTCAGCGAAAAGCGGGGATCTTTTCATCACACGGTAAAGAACATACATAGATGAGAATGCAAAAAGAAACATTCCCGCAAGTATTGCGATATGTGTTGGCTCAAAATGATGTTCCATAGCTATGTTCCGCATCACTTAAGTGTGAGGAGCGACAAATCGTAAATCTGAAATACGACTTCGGTTCTTGATGGATCAAAAAAACGAGTATCAATGAATGCGATACTAATTTGATCAGAGCTAAGCTGTGCATGAGCCCCAGTTGGACAATGAATTGATTCAGGAGTGAACTGTACGCTGTGGTTACCAAATTGCGTTGCGCCGGCAGTTAAATTGCAATTGTTCTGCAGCTTAAACATTACAGTTTTGAAATCGTTTATGTTGAGAGTGTCAATCGTTATTGCAATCGATTTGAGTGATTCTTTCCCTGGCTCTATGTGTGGGTAAACGTCCGTCAGTTTGTGTTCTGTGGCGACGGAGCGGCCAATTTCTGCAGCCTTATCGCAACCGGCCAGGAGTGCAGCAACCACTGCAATAACTAAAAAGGATTTCATATATGCTTCTCCACAAAGTTTAATTTTAATCAATCGTTAATGGTTCTTGGATTTACGCCATATCCAGGGTTCTACCCTTTCATTTTCTGGCAGGCGCCAAAGGCCTACTTTGTTCATTCTTGCTTGTTTTTCTATTCCGAAAAGATTTTTGTCCGTGGCGTATTTTGTGTAGACCCATGCGTTTCCGGTCCTGATCTGCTCTTCGTTGATGTTTATGCCCGATAGAAAGACGGTACCTAAAACCCTTTTGTAATGATCTTTGCCTGCACGCACCACCACTACATATTGACCGGCCAAGCGACTGGCCAAATATCCTTTAGATTTTGCCCCCCAAGGTTGATTACTTTCTGGTGCGTCGATCTGTGCAAAGCGAATGCTATGCTGAACATTGTCTTTATCCAGGACGGTGATTGTGTCTCCATCCTGGATCTTCACGACCTTGCCAGTTAGATCAGCTGTCGCAAAAGGAGCTACCAGTAAAGCCAGCATTAACGCGGCGAAAGGGAGTAATTTAAGGGCAGGTGAAATTAATTTATTCATGGTGGAATTCCTTGTTAGATCCTGGTCGAGGGTGCTGCCGATTGGTTAGCAGAACGATGACGGCTATTGGAAGTGCAAGTAGTAAAATGGCGAACACATAACCATGAGCAACGATTTTGATCATTAATTCATCGGTAGTTAATACATCACTCCAGGCTTTTGCTTTTGTCTCCGCAAAAATCGCCTCTCTTTTACGCTGTAAATCCCGTTTATATTCAGCATCGACGACTTCCTGGGCCTGAATTTCGGAATTTGCGGTGGAGGTAAGTTTTGCCTTCTTTTCCCTCTCAATCGTGAGAACACTTGATATGCTCACAATCAGAATCGCAAATATCAGCATCGAATAAATATCGAGTGTCTTTTCTGGCATTTCATTTTCCTCTGCGGCACGAAGGTTTGGAAAAATACGTTTTAAAAATTATTTATTCTCGACGTTTTCTCCTTCGTCTTTTTTAGCATTTTCGAAATCGAGTGGATCGGGGATCAAGAGCGTTCGCTCTATTCGTCTACCATCAGAAAAGCTTATGAAAATATTTGCACTCAGTCCCCTGATCATTTCAAGTGCTTGGATACGTAGCACGCCTTTTACACCTGCTGATGCATAATTTGTTGGTATTTCATCGTCAACCTTCACCTCAAATGGCTGACCTACGGATTTACTCCATTCTACTTTTATGATTTTCTCCGTGAAGCACACTTCACGTAATTGTAAATAAGAAATGTGAATTACATTGGGAGCATTAAGGCAATCTTGGAGCGTTCCCTCAACGTTTCCGTTGTTTGTATCTTCCGCGTGCGCCACTGAAAAAAAGCAGAACAAACATAACGTGAAAATTGTTATTAGAAATTTCATATGCATTTCCTATTGGAGTAACGGTTGTTATCGTTTCAATTTGCTTTGTAAAAATGGCGAGTTTGTGGCTGCGGAACCTATGCTTAATAATGGAAATATATTTCCAATCAGTCAAGCAAATTATGTAGGTAAATGACTAAATTATTTGAGCGCAAGTATCAAACGACCAATTTCATACACATAGCCAATTTCTTTATAACGCGGCTTACCTATTCTTGCGTCACTATGGCTATCGAGCCAGTAAGTTCCGTCGAACTTTACGTGGGGATAGATTATTGAAATGTCATATCCTTCATTAGTTGTTACGGTGCCCTCTGCCAGAACTATGCCTTGGGTGATGGAATGGTTTCCACCCGTTACCCAGAAGATATTCATCGGATACCAGTAGTTAAGCTTGTGATTGCCGTCTTGCGACCATGCACTCCCTTTTCGTTCTTCACCTATGCGCCCCAATAGGTTCACGATACTTGATGGGTGCCAGCATGTGGGTAGAACGATGTCCCGACCTAATTTGGCTATCGGTAAGAAATCCTTTTGAATCGGGTGTTTGGTCACTTGAGAGATAAAACTATCGTTCAACCCGGGTATGTGATTAAGTCCAAAGTTGTTCCACTCGTGAAATTGTGTAATAGCTTTATGGTCAGGTTTTAAATAGGCATCAACCATATGCACGCTCTGAATCGACCTCATCACAAGTCTCTGCAAGTCCTCCAGCGCATGGATATTTCGCTTGGCCACGAACTCCCGCGCGCGCTCTAACAAACACTCCAACTCGGATTGAGTTTGTTCTGCCTCTCCACTTCTTCTGTTTCTCCGAAGGATTACGTCGAGTACCTTTTGCCACATGGTTGTGCCCTATCGTGGAATTTAATCAAGATAACAATCCTCCGACTGATGGCGGTCGAAAATCAACAATCAACTAATGAAAAGTGCTGATTTTTCCCGGCACCACCCTGGGTGCACAGTAAATCTGCTGAAAAGTGAACTTTGGGTTTCTCAAATTGATAGGCCAGCGTGTAAGGTATGCTGGCGTGCGAATTGTTCAATGAGTAGTTAATTGATAGGAGGAACTGGTGTATGGCTGAAAATTCATTGCAAGAATTGGTCGATAGTCTCTGTGGGGCAGGTTTGGTAGCAGTCGGCAGAGACCTTATCCCTGGGCTAAATGCTGGCAAGGAGGCGGATCCAAAGGATCAGTTTCTAATGTTAATAGCCCAAGGTAGGAGTTTGGGCGTCTATTTTTATCTCGATCAAAGTATCAGTCCATTGGATGCAATAGTCGAACTCGCGCACAAGCTCGGTATATTGGGTTTTTCTATGCCGCAGGCATTCCAAGTACTGGCCAATATTGCTCCGAAAACTTATGCGGAGCTGAAGAATTTCTACGTTGGAGCTTAAAGTGAGTGTTTCACTCAATTGTTTAATTATCAAGGCACTATTATGACTTTAAAAATGTTGAAAAGATTTTTGGTTGGGGCTGTAATTGGCGTGGCCCTTCTGCCAGCGTTTATAAGCTGTTTCCTGCTTTATACGCCATATATCTTTGGCGTCGATCCCGTGTTTGGCGGTGCTATCACGGACGTGATTCAATCAGGGTACGTGATAACCGAAGATGATGTCAAAGCGCTAAAAAAGCTCTCAGAAATGATTGATGAGCTAGCTTATTTCGGTGTACTTATTGGCCTAATATTCGGAGCTATTGGGATTGGCTCCGTTTTTGTTGATAAGAAAAATGGATTTATCAAGTAGACACCACGGGCACTGGTAAACTTTCG
>CAIOHY010000571.1 GCA_903858205.1 uncultured Cellvibrio sp. | reverse complement strand
GTTAGTCGATGGGCTGCAGGCAGAGCGCGAGCAGGGCATTACTATCGATGTTGCGTACCGATATTTTTCTACTGCAAAACGTAAATTTATCATTGCTGATACTCCTGGTCATGAGCAGTACACGCGCAATATGGCAACCGGCGCATCTACATGCGACCTCGCTATCATTTTGATTGATGCGCGCTATGGTGTGGTTACGCAAACGCGTCGGCACAGTTACATTGCTTCGCTGCTAGGTATTAAGCATATTGTTGTCGCCGTAAATAAAATGGATTTGTTGAATTTCGATCAGGCCGTATTTGAAAAAATCAAACAGGATTATTTCGATTTCTCCGCAAAGCTCGGTATGAATAATGTGATGTTCGTACCTATATCGGCGCTGGATGGCGATAACGTGGTCAATCGCTCTGAGAGGTCGCCTTGGTATAAAGGTCAAACCTTAATGGAAATTTTTGAAACTGTACCTATTGCAGGCGATAAAAATTACGCGGATTTTCGCTTCCCTGTGCAGTATGTCAATCGCCCCAATCTTGATTTCCGTGGTTTCTGCGGCAACATCGCATCGGGTGTAGTGAAAGTGGGGGATGAAATTCGCGTATTACCCTCAGGTAAAACGAGTCATGTTAAGTCGATCGTGACTTACGATGGCGAGTTGTCAGAAGCCTTCACCGGTCAAGCGGTAACCTTAACGCTCACGACGGAGGTTGATGTAAGCCGTGGTGATGTATTGGTTCTGGCAAAAGATTCTGTTCCCCAGTCAAATCATCTTAAAGCGCATATCGTCTGGATGGCAGAGAAAACAACACAGGCTGGTTCAGAGTACTTGTTTAAGTTTGCGAGTAAGGTGGTGAGCGGCACTGTTGAAGCCATCGATTATCGTATTGATGTGAATACACAAGAACACTCACTTGTTAATCAACTCCAACTGAACGATATCGCTGTTGTCGATATCTTATTGACCCAGCCAGTCGTTGCAGATCTCTACACTAATAATCGCGCTATTGGTGCCTTTATTGTGATTGATCGCCTGACGAATATCACGGTCGGTGCGGGTATGGTAATCGAGCAACTGGAAGCTAAAGCTACTTCTGGCGCAAATTACAGTGAATTCGAATTGGAGCTCAATGCCCTTGTTCGTAAGCACTTCCCGCATTGGAATGCCGTTGATTTGCAAAAACTGCTTAAGTAGTAACCAGAGTAGATTTCAACAAAAGCCCCGATGTGAATCGGGGCTTTTTTTTGCCTGTTTTTTGTAAGAAATCTCGCACATTTTGTATGGCGAATGTCTGCTTTCGTACGGAAGCTACGAAAAATATTCTACTCCCGCGCACACCAAATGGATTGCTGCGTTTTTTCAATATCAATCATTATGGAGTTTTTTATGAAATTTGTTCTTTCTCTCGTGTCAATTATCATGCTGTCTTTCGGTACTTCCTCATTGGCATTCGCAGCTGATGCGCCTGCTACCAATGCTCCAGTAGCAAAAGTAGAAGCCGCGGCAACTCAAGAGGCAATTAACATTAATACAGCTGACGTGGAGGAACTCACTAAGTTAAAAGGAATTGGGGTGAAAAAAGCAGAGGCTATCGTTGCGTGGCGTAAGGAGAATGGCAACTTCAAAACTGTGGATCAGTTGTTGGATGTTAAGGGGATCGGTGAGGCAACACTTGCTCAAAATCGCGAAAATATTCGTATTTGAGTATTTGGTGACGTCCAGTGGGCGTTAACGCATGAATTTTGTGTCGTTTTTTGTTTTAATGAGAGCCCGAGTCTAGTGACTCGGGTTCTTCTTTTTTGTGAGGTCAAGAAATG
>CAIOHY010000570.1 GCA_903858205.1 uncultured Cellvibrio sp. | reverse complement strand
TGCGGCGACTTATGCCGCATCCGTTTGATAACTTTGTTATGTGAGGTGAATAGGTGGAGAACAATGACTATATAGACAGATGTATTAGTTATTTTATTGATTCAGCAGACCGACAAAAAGTTTTTGGGTGTTCTTATGTCCAACGGATTTGTCGAATCTCGTATAACCAAGCACAGCAAGTAATTCTTGGACTTAAAGAGAAAGGAGTTATACAAAAAGATGGCGAGTATAGTTTTGTATTCTGTGATGCTCAGTAGTTGTTTTTGGAGAAATTAAATGTGGTATTTGTTTGTTATTATTGCTGCCTTTTACTGTGCATTAGTTGTTCCTTTTGTTGGGTTTTTAATAGAGGGGGATTTGTTTGGCGGAGCAGATACCTTGCCAATACTTCACTATTACAAGCTTGGCTTACTTGCACATGTAGCTGTTGTTGTTTTGTGCGTAGGATTATATTCGGCACATATTTTGGCACATACAACATAACGCCAAGTTAAAAGGCGCTGGCACATTAAACGAAATTTAACCGACGCTAGCAGCGTCCTTTTTGAGCGACTTGTTATGCAAAACCATATGGCACAAAGATGGATGAAGCTACCAAAATCTATTCGCCCCGGCTGCGGTTGGAAGGCACTTGGTAGCGGAGTTTATGAACACCCAAGTAAAATCAGAATTCATGTTGGCGGTGGACTTATTCGACTTCAAGATAAAACATTTTTGAGGTTGAACCACTTCGATGAAGGCAAGCTCGGGCATGATTTGATACGCATTAACGGCGGGAATGTTAAGCGCGGAATGATGGCATGGGCTTCAAATTTTGCGACAGCATAACGCCGAGATTTGCGGCGGCTGACATTGGTAGAAAATTGGACGGCGCTAATTCCGTCCGTAATATTGACTTGTTAAGTGGGGGTATAGATGGCTGCTATTCTGAAACACAGAAAGCTTAAATATAAAAAAGGTGAGGTTTACCACCTAGACCAAGTTTATGACGTTGTTTCAATGTTTCCTCCGATTGATGAATACTGGGAGCAGGATGACGCATTTCACGACCATACAAAAGGTGGTGATAGTGGTGAGTCGGTCAGAATATTAAAAGACTTTTCGCTTGAGATTAAACTGAAAGGGTAGCACTTAACGCCGTTATAAATTGCGGCTGTACGAACCAACTAAACGCGGAATTCTATTTCCGTCAATTTCATAACTTTGTTATGTGGGAGTTTTTATGTGCAAATGTATTAGCGCTCCAATTGGTGATCACTACAACAGTGAAAAACTGCATATAAATTGGGCTGGCGCTGTAGTTAAAAAGGTTGATGATGCCCCTGAGTGGGCGACAGCGTTGGTGTTAGCAGAATGTGATGACCACAGACAGACCTATTGGGTTGATAGCGAAGTAAAGCCTAAATTCTGCAACATCAAAGGCCGCACGAATGCAAAACCTTTGGATGTGCCAACTGACTTCAAAATTGTTCATGTTTGGCAGTGCGCCACATAACGCCGTTATAAAAGGCGCGCTGAAAGATTTACGATATTTGGACGACTTAAACCGCGTCCTTTTTAATGACCTTGTTACATGTTGTAGCAGGTTTAATTTAACCAAGTGAGAGGATTTAAGCATGGACAAAGAAAATTTGAGTTTTGGTAATGCAACCGAAAAAATGAAACTGGGCGACAAAGTTGCCCGTAAAGGCTGGAACGGCAAAGGAATGTTTCTTTTCTTGATTAGCGGCAATGCGTGGGAGTTCACCACGGATGTTTCAGGTGTTGATGAAATTGATACGCTGCCATTTATTTGCATGAAGACCGCCGATAATAAACTAGTTCCTTGGCTGGCTAGTCAGACTGACGTTATTGCCGATGATTGGTGCGTGATTGAATAATTAACTGCTGCGCTCTCACAGGCAGCATGTAACAGCGTAATCACCTGCCCGCCCATCTTTTCACGCAAAGCGCATTCATATTTTTCAATCACTTACGCGCACTTTGCGCAAAAAACTGGGCAGGCCGTATATCTACAAAACAAGGCGACGATTTGTCGCCTTTTTATTTGATTAAAGGTGTTGCATATTAGGCGCATTGCGCCTATTATACTTGCACGGTGGCACGCAGAGAGCCACTCACTCCGAGGGGGCTAGTCGTTGCCACCGGTAAGGAACTGAGATGAAACTTTGCGAGAT
>CAIOHY010000569.1 GCA_903858205.1 uncultured Cellvibrio sp. | reverse complement strand
GACTGGCTCCATTTAAAATCAACAACTTACACCCATAAAAATTAAATAAAGGGTGCGACTGAGTCATTGTATACCTACTAAAAGCACAGTCAATATTCGAATAAAGAGTGTGACTGAGAAAGCCGCAGTATTTGAAAATGGAAGGATTACTCCGTGCAATAATTGGGTCACCCATTAGCTGCCCAGTGTCAATAGAGCAAAAGAAACCCTGAGCTTTTGCCTGTCGCTAAAATAAACTGATATTCGTTTTCACGGCGCATCTGAGCAGCAGAACTGGTGAGTTTTGGCACACTAATTATGAGATCATTTTTGCCTAGTATTTTCTCGGTGTTGCTTGCTGATACAGGTTTTCTTCATGCCAGGGCAACAATGGAATCGATTCCAATTTCCAATAATCTCGCTTGGTCATAGAAACATAAAAAGTCTTTATACCCGATAAGCATGTCATTTTTGTTGAAGTTACCATCCTGATCCCTCAGTGTGTAATTAAGTGCGGGATGTGTGAACCCAATTTCTGGTTTATGATGCCTAAAAAAGCACACCAACCAATATGGAGTTTATTATGTCTAGCCCTGACGATAATAATTTGTCACAGCCTCAGGTTCCCGCAACAGTTAAAGAGGCTAAACCTGCATCGAGCAATTGGCCGCTTGGCTTGGCCGTTGTCGTCATTGGTGGTTTATTGCTGGCGCGCAATCTCGGTTTTGAATTGTTCTTTTTGGATTTTCATAATTGGTGGGCGTTTTTTATTTTGTTGGCGGCCATTGGGCCATTGCAACAGGCATTTATTTTTTATCGCAAAGAAGGTTTAGGGGCTGCGGTTGCTAATTCGTTGGTGTCCGCTGGCGCGATTGTTTTTATCGCGCTAATGTTTTTGCTCGATATGTCGTTCGGAACCTGGTGGCCGATTTTTGTCATTATCGGTGGGCTTTATATGATGACGAGTCGCAACCGTCACTAAGTGATGCGCTAAATTTTCCACTCGATTAAATCGATACTGTTTTGATCCGCTTTAATACACCAGCCTGAATCATGCCAATCGCCAAGTACAATGCGTTCAGCGGGGTTGCCAGCGACAACCAGTTGATGACGTGCAGGGCGATGGGTGTGTCCATGAATTAGTCGAGTAACTCTTGCCGCTTCCATTTGTGCGATCACTTCGGCGGGCGATATATCCATAATATCGTCGGCTTTTAAGCTGTTCATGCTTTGGCTTTTTGCGCGCAGTTGGGCTGCCAGTGCGCGGCGTGCGGCAAGTGGTTGCGCTAAAATTTGCTGCTGCCATTGCGGGCTGCGCACCATAGTGCGGAATTGTTGGTATTCGGTATCGCCAGTGCACAAGGTGTCGCCGTGCATGAGTAGGGTGGGTGTGCCGTATAAATCGATCACTGTTCCGTCATCAATCAACGACATGCCTGCTTTGCTTGCGTAAGTCTTGCCCAATAAAAAATCCCGATTGCCGTGCATAAAATAAATTGCAACGCCGAGTTCACTGAGTTTATGCAATCCGCTTGCGACATCCTGTAGCAATTCTGAATCGTCATCATCACCAATCCATGCATCAAAAAAATCGCCGAGAATATAGAGCGCTTCGGCGTGGATGGCGTGGCTGTACAGGAAATGAAAAAACGCCCGCGTGACTTGCGGGCGTGATTCGTGGAGATGTAAATCAGAAATAAACAGTGTGTGCATATTATTCTGCAATCATCATTATTCAGTGATGGTCGCGCTTTGAATAATCACGGCTTCTTTTGGTACATCTTGATGAAAACCTTTGCTGCCGGTTTTTACACCTTTGATTTTGTTGACTACGTCCATACCATCAACGACTTTACCAAATACACAGTAGCCCCAGCCCGCTGCATTTTTGCCTGAGTGATTCAGAAAGCTGTTGTCTTTTACGTTG
>CAIOHY010000568.1 GCA_903858205.1 uncultured Cellvibrio sp. | reverse complement strand
GTATCCAGACACCACTAGCCGAGGCTTAGAGCTGCCTTGCGCAGCTACCCGTCAGGGAAACGAGCTGGGGAGCGCTCATTCTCATCTGGTCAGTCGCTCCGAGCTTGCCATTTTACGCACTAATCACCGACAAGTAACGCAGTACGCATCAGGGGGTGCTGGTGATTGCGGTAAATTCTGACAACCACTAATAAAATCAATGGCTTATAAATGTGAAAAGCCCGGCTGTTTAGGCCGGGCTTTCAAGTCCTCTAAGGGAAAAAATACAACAAGGCCTCTATGGGCAACGTGTTTATACTAGGGGCTATTGACAGGTCTGTCAATACCAAACGCTAACTAGCAGTCTCACCAATAGGTAATGCTTCCACCGGTTCAACCGGCATCGAAACCTGCTTTGGTGGCAGTAATGAACCAGCGCTTATCGCTTTAATTACAGCCTCCTGAATCGCGGCGACTATCTCCTTGGGTAAGAACATATCGAAGGTTTTGTGATTGTCTTTGAGCTTAAAAAGACGCTTTTTACTGACATGGCAAACCGTTTCGGCCTTGGCCCAGCGATCCCTTTTGTCGTAGAAGTTGGTCACCTTAAACAGGTTTGTGTCCAAATGGATATGCAACCCGCGCTGAATGAAATTCAGGTTCTGCTTGGAAGAGATAGGCACGACAATACAGCAATCATTGAGTTTTCCATTCAGGACGACCACCATCCTGTTTTTTCGCATTTCAGGCGGTATGTTGCCATCGAAATTGATATCGGCAGCATGCTCCCCAAAATGACATTCAAGCACTTCACCCACTTTGGGCGCATATGTTATAGCCATTCTCTATTCCGAGTAGATTATTGATAGTCCGTTGAACTTTACACTTGCTTTACATTGTAAAGGAGGTACAGCGAAGCGGATAGGGCGGGGATGCGGATGTTAATTTCGGGGAGAATGAATACTACACCAAATAGTGTAGGATCTTCCGGTATAGCTGGTTTTTGGTCAAAGAAATTACACCTTTTGGTGTAATATTACAGCGTTAAGTGTAATTTCCTTCAAAGTTGCAAGCGCCCTGGACTGATGTACGTTGTGTACCTATAAGTACTTAACGTATTGCCGGAGCGCATCAATGGATCTTCATCCCAGTTTTAACACCTTCCGCAAAATCATCATTAACACCCTGGCCACGCTTGGCTGGGCCTGCCCGAATCCGGATGAATCTCTTGTTAATTTCTGGATTGCCGGACGCGATTTCAAAACGTTGGCAGGCCAACGCACGGCACATGTCTGGTTCAATCCCTGGTTTGAATGCATGGGGAGCCTCTCGGGTGAGTACATCACCGAAGGCAAAAATGTGCTGAGCACAACACGATTCAATATGAATCCTGATATGACGCCGGAGGCAGTCGCGGCCTTGGCAACTCAATTTTCGAGCGAAGCTCTTGAGATCATCAACGGAACGGCAATGATCCGCGCGATGCAAGTAGCCCCGCGCACCGGTAACAGCACCACCATCACCACCCCGCGCACAGGCAACAATACAACCCCTGCCGTCTCGCGCGTCACAGACATTGCCACCCGTAGAAAATGAGGGATCCGACCATGGAGCATACCTATAAACTTCTCTGCGATGGCTTTATCAGCCCTGAATTCATGCGCAATTCTCACAGCCCCTGGGTGATGGGGGTGGAGCACCCCCGCACGATACGACTGGAAGGAATGACTTTGCGTCTTCACGATAATCAACCGGACCTGCCGGTGGGTGTACAGGTGCAAGTCTGGCTCGATCGCTATTTCCTGTGTGAAACGGTGGAATATATCGAGGCCAAGGCCGCCGCGTGCGCGGAGCGCGCTGCCGCGCGCCAGGCGCACGAAGATTCAGTGAGGCGGTCGGCTACGTCTACTTACTTTGAGCCAACGCAGGCGCTGATTGCCGGTAACCCGACAGTCGCGGCCCTACGGGAAAAATTAGATGCTCTCTACGTTGCGCTGGAAGGTGAGGAACGTCTTTATCACCAGTTTTGGCGCGCGCTCGATCCACAGAACAAACAGAAAAGTAATGATGCCCTGTCAGTAGCCAGAGTAATCAACGATTCAATCCGTGCACTCTCGGATTATGTATTCGGCCAGCTGGCCACACAGGGCATAAAAGGCATTTCAAGTCATGCAGTGTCACCGCACGAAGGCGCTAGGAGTGGTCTTTTCGATCCCGGCAAAGATCATTTTAAACTTTTGACGCCGGTGGCGTATGGAAAATTCAAGCGCTCCAAGGGTGATGCGCTGTGTAAACCTTACGTTAAGTTTTTTTGCTTGCAGGACAATGAGGTTCACCGTGCTGTGACATGCTGCGCATGCCTTGACCGTATGCTGAGGCTGCTCAACCCATGATCGCCCACCATTTCATAAAACCAAACCGCCAGTGCCTGGCGGTCTGTAGCGGCCAATTGACTGCTGAGACAGCGGCCAATTGCCGGATAGGTTATCGAAAAAAGACTTTTGAATTGAGTGCGCAGATGCTCTGCGCGCACAGGAGTACTGTTATGTAGCCGATAGCGGTGGACGGGCTGTGCCAGCCCGAAATACATGCGCCCATGCGCAAAAATTATGGTGTGGAGAAAGGGTTTTGCTTTCTTCAGGGGTTCGTTTCCGCCAGATTTTTGTTTTTCTGAAATAGGGGTAAATTGAAGCTGTAGGTAATTCAACTAACGGCGGAGGTTCCCTATGAAAAATGTAAATCTTGCAGGTAAGAGCAAAGTTTTCCTTGTCATGCTGCTGGTTTGGCAAGTGACTAAATTGCTTCTGATCCTGGGTGGTTGCATCGCTATTTTGGTTGGCGCTGTAGCTTTGGTTGGTATTCCAATGCTGCTGATTGGCTTGGGTGCCTTGTTTTGTCTCCCTAAAGTCAATCCAACCCACAAGAGCCGCTGGATTGCGGCTTGGTGGTAAGAGGATAGGTGTATGTCACAAGAACTCATTGAGTACTTAGAAAAGGAAGGATGGGTCATTGAATGCGAATCTCCACTGGAAATTCGTCATGAAGATGGCTCTTTCGCAACCATGCAAGCTGCTCTCATTCTGGTCGAGCACTATAGATCTGAAATGAAAGATGCTTAATGCTTATCCGAGGGTAGTATGGAAGAAATCGCAAAGTCTTTAGGTTTGTCTAAATTGGTGGGTTTGCCAATGCCATCCCTTCAAGGGAGAAACATTGTCGAACCCTCTGAGATAGACATGCATCGGATGATGGCTTATGCCCGTGAGGGTGAACTCTACAAAGTTCCCAAGCAACATGTTGATTGGATTTGCTATCGTCTGATGCCTTCTTTGATGCGTTATGGGTGTTATCCACCCCCACATGAGGCTCCTGCTGCTAACGATTCCCAGGTTTAAAAGGAGTAAAAATTATGGTTTTGGCTGCGTTTAGAACAGAGTGTGAGGCCGATGGGGAAAGAGTACCAGCTCTTTTAAAACAGCTTGATTTGTCTGTTAAATCAAGTCTCGTTGAAGAAGTTATCCCTGGGTATAACGTGTGTATTTTTCATATTGAGATTTCAGATTCCCTTTTACTTGCGACCCTGAAAAAGCGCATGGAATTTTTAGTTAATAACGATAAACAATTTACCGATCTACATAGATGCCACCAAACGCTTCAACTTGGTGAGCATCCAAACGAAGATTTTTAGAGGAACCACTATGGATATTATCGTGAGAAAAGTTGAAGGGAAAATTGTGGTTGTATCCGGCGAGGCTCGCCTGGATGCACATTTGAATGTTTCCACTCAAGCAAAGGTTAAGCTACTTGCATCGGGGAAGGAGTTTCTTGTAACTCGTAACGCTGCAGGCGAGCTCATTGAAGTCAACCCCGAGCTTTGTGTTGCCCAAAATACCGCTACAGACACATCAAGCGAGACCGATACTTGTAATGCGGTCGATGCAGTAGAAAAACTGCTGGAAAAAACAGCCAATGAGTTTTTCAAAGGCAAAGATAAGGCCCACACCACCCCCATTTCCTACGGTGAATTGGTCTGGTTGATGCGCAGTCTACTGACAGAGGCGCAAACTTTACCCATACCGCTGGAACCGTTCGCAGATCATTCACAATTAGTGAATCAACTTTGGGAAAGTGATGCGGCCAGTGCGCTTACCAACCAGGCCGCGCGCGCAATTGAAAAACTCAGTATTAACTTGCAAAAGGCGGTTAATGATCGCAATGCGGCTTGGTTTCAGCTTGAAGAAGCGGGTATTGCAATCGCCCCAGCAGTATCGGAGGAAGCATAAAGTGGGAGTATACGCCTCGGAAAAGCTGCCTCTGGATCTGCTCAATGCCTTTCGAGCAGCCGGGTTTATCGATTAC
>CAIOHY010000567.1 GCA_903858205.1 uncultured Cellvibrio sp. | reverse complement strand
TTTGGAATTTTCAAAAGGTAACGCGAGCAAAGCGATTATCCATGAATTTACTGCTGTCGATGTAAAAGAACTGCGCGCAAAAGTGGGCATGTCACAAAATGAATTTGCTTCTGCATTTGGTATTAGTGTGGCCACATTACGTAATTGGGAAAGAGGCGATCGCACACCGCAAGGGCCAGCGTTGGTTTTGTTGAATGTGGTGGCGAAGGAGCCGCAGGCGGTATTGAGGGCATTGCGTGCTTGATAGGCGACAACTACTTTTTCTGCTCCCCCTTCGCTTACCACACCAAAAAGCTCATTTCCTGAAGACAATAATCTTATCTACCTTGATCGATTGCAAAATTAGCAAATTCCCTAGGGAGATCCCCACTATATGAATAGCAAGCAAAAGGAAATATCAAAAAATTAACAACAACATTTTATTCACTGTAATAAACCTCTGTTTTTGCATGACCCCGCCTAATAAAAAAGGAATGCGTTTATTTAAAACAAAGGCGACCAATAAGTCGCCTTTCGCTCCTTCTGGAAACAATCACTCCTTCCTAAAAAACGTAGCCCGATAATGCTGCAGCTCCGCAATCGAATCCTTAATATCATCCAAAGCCAAATGTGCGCCGGATTTTTTCACACCGGCGATGACATCCGGTCTCCAGCGGCGGGCTAATTCTTTTACGGTGCTTACGTCTAAATTGCGGTAGTGAAAATAATCTTCCAGTTTGGGCATGCCGCGCACTAAAAAGCGGCGGTCCTGGCAGATGGAGTTCCCGCTGATGGGTGATTTGCCTTTGGGAACCCATTGCTCCAAAAATTTAATCGTTTCTGCTTCCGCTTGTTCAATGGTGATTTTGCTCTCGCGCACGCGCTGGGTGAGGCCGGATTTGCCGTGTTGGTTGGTGTTCCATTCATCCATATTTAACATGATGCTGTCAGGCTGATGGATGGCAAATACGGGGCCTTCGGCGAGGATATTGAGGTCGGCGTCGGTGACGATGGTGGCGATTTCGATAATCACGTCGGTATCCGGATTGAGGCCAGTCATTTCCAGATCGATCCAGATCAGGTTGTTTTCATTCAGCATAAGTTATTCCTCGACAACATGGGTTTTTACTCCGTAAATAGGGCACAATTGCCCGCAGCTTAAAGTAATTACCCAGTCTAGCCAAACATCACCCACCTCACAGGCAAGTTCATCAACGCATGACCAAACGCAAATTGACCCGCCGCCAGCAATGGCGCATCGAAAAAATTCAAGACGAGCGCACCGCCCGCGTAGCGAAACGCGATAAAGTCGCCGATGAACAGCTCAATGAAAGCGATTTGGGGCCCGAGCAGCTGGGGTTGATCATCACTCACTACGGCACTCAAGTGGTGGTAGAGGCGACCGACGGTGAGCAAGCGGGACAGCATCAGCGCTGCCACTTCCGCAGTAACCTCGGATCACTAGTGACCGGCGACAGAGTGGTCTGGCGCACCGGTAACCCCATGGGTGTGGTGGTTGCGGTTATGCCGCGCGATTCCGCCCTACAGCGCCCCGACCCGCACGGCGATATGAAAACCGTGGCCGCTAATATCGACCGCATTATGATAGTGGTCGCGCCCTACCCCGAACCTCACGCCAATTTAATTGACCGCTATCTGGTCGCCGCCAATGCCATCGATATAGAACCGGTATTGGTGATCAACAAAATCGACCGCATTGATGATGCGACGCGCGAAAAAGTCACTTATCTGGAAACCACCTATCGCAAGCTGGGTTATACGGTGTTGATGGTATCCACCAAAACCGAAACTGGTTTGGACGAATTGCGCGAATATCTGGCGCATTACACCAGTGTATTTGTAGGGCAATCGGGCGTTGGTAAATCATCGCTCGTGAATGCGCTTTTACCGGAATCGAACTTGCGCGTGGGCGATTTGTCGGAAAGACAGCAAGGTACGCACACCACCACCAGCGCCACGCTTTTGCACTTCCCTGGCGGCGGCCATTTGATCGATTCTCCCGGTATTCGCGAATTTGGTTTGTGGCATATGGAGGAGGATGAAGTGCTGGAAGGGTTTATCGAATTCAAACCCTTTATTGGCCATTGTAAATTCCGCGATTGTTCACATCGCCATGAACCCGGCTGCGCGATTTTAAAAGCGCTGGAAGATGGCACAATCAGTGCAACACGTATGGATTCATACCGTTATATTTTGCGTACGCTCAACGAGACTTAATTAGTAACAAGCAGCATCGGTCCTGATTTTATTTTTAATACGTATAAAGGAGTAAATCCATGGCGCTTCCCTTTGTGATTGAGCCTACGCAACTCGCTGCACTTCTGGCGCAGCCGACGAGCAAGTTATTAATTATTGATATGTGCGCCGAACAAACTTATTTGCAAGGCCACATCGACGGCGCGATTCATGTACCGCCGCATAAAATCCTCAGCGGCCAACCGCCGGTGCCAGGCAAAATCGCACCGGTTGAAATACTCAATCGCGTATTTTCATTTTTGGGTTTAACACCCGACACTCACGTTGTTGTCTACGACGATGAAGGCGGCGGTTGGGCCGGCAGAATGATCTGGACGCTCGATGCCATCGGCCACAAACATTATTCTTATTTGAATGGTGGTTTGCATGCATGGCTTGCATCCGGCCAATCACTCACCAAAGAAATTCCCGTGCTCACACCGACTAAAGTTGATTTAAAAATTGACCCAATTGTGGTGATTGAAATTACCGATATTCTCGGCGAATTGGATCGCGCGGATTTTGTAGTATGGGATGCTCGCAGCCCGGCAGAATTTACCGGCGAACGTATAACGGCGCAAAAAAATGGCCATATTCCCGGTGCGATTAATTGTGAGTGGACGAATTTAATGGATCGCAATAATGCTTTGCGCATACGTACTGATGCGCGCGAGTATTTGGCATCGCTGGGGTTAACCGCAGATAAAAGAATCGTGACCCATTGCCAAGGCCATCACCGTTCAGGTTTTACTTATTTAGTCGGCAAAGCGGTAGGATTAAATATTCGCGGTTATCACGGTTCATGGGCTGAGTGGGGCAATCACCCAACGACACCCGTCGAAAATTAATGCCGTAGCGCAGCAGGCTGGACAAACAAAATGATCTTACCAACGCCCTAAAAAATGCCCGCACTGCGGGCACAGATTGCTGACAAACCCCTAGCCAAAAGCTGGGGGTTTTTATTTAATGGCACAAATCGTTTTGTGACCATCGCCATGCTTAAAAAACCAACGCCTCGCCAACATACACTGGAAATGGTGAT
>CAIOHY010000566.1 GCA_903858205.1 uncultured Cellvibrio sp. | reverse complement strand
GGGACGTTTGATTATCCCCTGAATGGTACCCAGGAGAATTTGCGAGCCATCTGTGTAGGGAAGCGGAAGCAAATTCACAAAGGCGATCATGAGGTTAATGCTGGCCAGAAATACCAGATACTGGTGCCAGTCACGTTTGGCCGCTTTTGTACCTTCGGCCCCGAGCATGATGACGCTACCCAGCTGATCCCGGGCATAACTGTCGGTAGGGATGTGAATCAGGGTTTCTGCGATGGACACAATCACTGTTGTGGCGATATCGACTGTTTGAAAAGCCTTTTCAAACAGCGAATAGTTCCGGTGGACGACAAGATCCGGATTGGTGGCTGCATCTTTGGTGGTGACAAACACCACTCCCATCCCTTCCCCGCTACGCCATAACTCACTGGGAGCCAAAAGGGTTTGCCTTGAACCAGTGGAAGCCTGCTCAATTACGACAGCGATCTGTTCATCAAGCAGGTTTAACTGAATGTGTTTGAGGACTTCGTCTCGCGTCTCGATGGGATGGCCGGCAACAGATATGATCCTGTCACCTGGGTTTATGCCTGCGGATTGGGCGAGAGTATCAGGCTTCACCGTGGAAATGACCGGCTTGAGCGCAGTAACCTCAGAGGGCATCAATACAAACAGCAGTAGGACACCACTAATAATGTTGATCAGAGGCCCGGCCGCGTACACGGCAATTCGCTGCCGAAGAGGGAATTCCCCAAAGCTGCGAGATCCCTCAGGATAGCCACGCTCCTTCATTTCTTCAGGAGATAGGAAGGAGACATACCCGCCGAGTGGAACACTGGCCAGGCGATAAGTAATGCCGTTTTTCGCCCACGACAACCCTGCTCCAAAACCAATGCTGAATGCTTTTATCGGCATCTTGAACATAATCGCCAAAAGGTAATGGCCGAGCTCGTGGACAATTACAACACTGGATAGGCCGAGGATTGCCAATACGATGGTTAGAAAGTCATTCATAGGGTCATCCCGGTTATTGGTGAGTGATCGTGTGGCGGTACCCGTCTTCATCAAGTTCGCGGGAAAGAATGCCATCAGCCATCAAGCGATCCGTGTAATAGCAGGCACGGTTATAGCTCGTTCGTAACTTGCGCATGAGCTGATTAATGCTCCAGGTTTCTGCTCTCTGGACGATTGCTTTAACGGAGTTGTAGGAAGGATTACGCATGGGATACGTCTTCCTTATGCTGAGAGGCATCGGGGGATGATGAAGGAGCCGTAACTGCGAACTCATTGATTGCTGTAGTGCCTTTCGCCGGTGGGGGTGGTGTCGGTGAATGTATGGATTCAGTAGAGCCACCCGCCCAGGCCATCATGTGTCGATCAGCAGCTCTTTGTAGCGGCGATTGGATAGGAGTTAAAAACCATCCCAGTATGCACGCAGCGAGCCCAGTCATCCCCCAAATTGCTACACCAGCAGGGTTTACAGTTATGGCTTCATCCTCCGCTGCAGGTTCGTCCGACACAGGTGCTTCTGCGGATACGGGTGATTCAACGCCAACATGTGTGAGAAGTTGGCTCAAGGTGTCCAAGTCGTATTGGGAGGCGAGCTGTGATCCCCAATAAAACACAGCTGGTGGGATGACAAGGAAGCAAAACAGCATTAGAACAAGGAGGTACCGAATATAAGCTCCAGCACTGGCAATCCAGAAAGTCGGGCGAAAGCGCTGTTGGCGAATAAATCGGGCGCGTTCCTGTGCTCTCAAGTCAACGATTGGGGGTTCATTTGAGTTGCTTGTTAAATCAGACATGCTTTGGGTTGCCTCTTCGAAAATGGATAAGCCCATCTTCCATGCTGCTGTATGTATCGCAACAAAAAACCTTCGAAAAGGCGAGATAACTGGATAATCCGAGTAGAGACTATGGAATATTGAGGGATGAAGATTCGTCAGGCTTGGGGGTGGAACAATGGAAAATTGAGCCACGTAAAATCAAATCAATTAGTTGCGACAAATTTGCGGTAAGTAAATGGCGAAAAATGGGTTTTTGGCTTTCAATTAAAGTCTTACATCGGCACCATAATGAATTTATCATCAAGGGGAGAATTGGGTTGCATAAGCTTACAGGGACCCAAATTGCTGTTCTGACTGCGTTAGTAGAAGCCGAAGACCAAGAATTGAGTGAAGCCCAGGAGTTTGCGGCATGCCATCGTGCCTGCGCGCTCAAACTGGTACGTGCTGGCATGTTAGCTCACACTGCTGAAACACAGTTCCAGCCCACGGAATTAGGAAAATTGGTGCTCAAACGTGAGCTATTGACACGAGAGCTCAAGCGCACGAACTTGGCCATTGATGAAGCTTATAAAAACCAAAAACCGGCGATGCGATCGCTACTCCAAATATCTGGCTTAGCAACTTCCTCAAAGTGAAAACCTGATAAGTGCACATTTCGACATTTAGTTATTGATTGAGCTCTACCACCAACCGGATTATTAAACCTCCAAGTAATTGATCAGGCAGGTAATCCGACGATGAAAATCCTTTCTTTGTTTCTTTGTGCTGTTGTCGCGCTATGTTTAAGTGGCTGTGACAAAGTGTTGAACGAAAACGATCCCCTTTCTGTAGCGCGAACCTTTTGGACTTCTGCGCTTAGCGCGACTCCCGGCGATGCAGACAAATATATGACCAATGGCGATTCAAAATCATTGGGTATCAAGGGGCATCATGAAAAAGATACGGCGATACTTGGAAAGGTAGATCAGCAAAATGGATACTACTTCATCGAAACAACCGTTCAGTTGAATCGTGATGGAAAAGTGATATCGGTACCGATGCGCACCGTCGTTGTTCCTGTGGATGGCATCTGGAAAGTAGATTACTACTCCACCAGACAAAGCATTTTTGATGCTACTTTCGAGAGCAGTATGAAATGGTTTGCCGCAACCGTATCTAATGCAGAAAAATATTTTGATGATGTAATGGGTGCGGGGAATGGCGAGGAAGCTCTGAAAAGTGCGGAAGAACGGTTAAACGAGGAACTAACCAGGGTGAAGGTCGCCGCGTTAAATAACTACAAGCTAAAAATTGCGGATAATAATAAAAATGCAGGAAAAACCAATGCTCCTGTAAAAAATTAACAATATGCAAGGCGTATCATTTGATATGGATAAATGACTATATTTTGCCAAAATAGGCAAAGTGTGGCTGAGTGAGAAAAATTTTAACCGTATCAAATGATACGGTTATTGTGACATTGAGATGTAAAAAAATTTGTTAAGCGCTGCATTGAATCCAGTTCATAACAAGTGAAATTTAACCGTTGACGATGAAAGGGTTTGAGAAATAATCATAATTAACCGAATCATCCAAGCAGCGTACAGCAAGTGGCTTCCCCATCATTCCCAGGAAATTTCCGGCAAGGTGCGCAACTTCGCTAATATCGTTCTCAGGACCGCAAGCACTAATTGCGAATAGATTTTCTGTTAGCATTTCATGAATTTCAGATCCTAAGGGTAGTAAGCCACTGGATCCGGTGTGATTTGGCTGGATAATCATAAATAAAATATCCAGACTTTCAATTTTCGAAAGTAAGTT
>CAIOHY010000565.1 GCA_903858205.1 uncultured Cellvibrio sp. | reverse complement strand
ATTTATTTGATCGCCGTAGCTTAAAAAGCATCCTGATGCCCGACCCGCCCGACCATAAAAAAAGCGAACCTCAAATGAGGCTCGCTTTATGAATAAAACTATGGGACAGCAGTGGCCGATTGGCACCCTTTTTTGAGTCGGCTGATTTAATTAGCCTCAGCCAAATGTTCTAGATCCTCTCGATCATGTTGATGATCCTTAGCGAGCAGCATGTACACTGAAGGCAGCACAAACAAGGTAAAGAAAGTACCAATCGTCATACCGAGAACCAACACAATACCGATCGAGTTGCGCGCCTCAGCACCCGCACCTGCTGCGAATATCAAAGGAGTATGGCCTGCAATTGTAGCGACACTGGTCATCATCACCGGGCGCAGGCGCAAAGATGACGCCTCGCGGATCGCATCGAGCTTAGCTATGCCCTGCTCCTGCAATTTATTGGCGAACTCGACCACCAAAATACCGTTGCGCGCAATCAAGCCCATCAGTGTCACCAAGCCTACCTGCGAATAAATATTCAGCGTGCTGGTAAATCCATCGGTAAAGAATGGAATTGGCATAGGTATTTTCAGGAAGGTGAACAAGAGTGCACCGAACATTGCTAGAGGAACAGAACCGGCCAAAATAACCAAGGGATCGCGGAAGCTATTGTATTGCGCCGCTAACACCAGAAAGATCATCACAATAGCCATTACGAACGCGGGCAAAAAGGTATTACCTTCACGAATCAACTGACGCGATTCGCCGGTGTAATCAATAGTGTAACTTTTGGGCAATATTTTCCGCGCTTCCGCTTCGACATGCGCCAATACCTGGCCTAGAGGCTTACCGGTAACACCACTGATTTTTACGGCATTTAATTGCTGCATACGGTTAATAGTGCGCGGTTCCGTGGTGTGAGTAATGCTCGCGACTTGATCTAAACGAATCAGCCCGCCATCAGGACCAGTAACATATAGACTCGCGAGATCATCCGGATTTAACCGCTCTACACGTTTCACCTGAGGAATCACCTTGTAACTTTGTCCCGCCATATTGAAACGATTGACATATCCACCACCGAGCAATGTACCCACATCATTAGTAACTGTTTGCAGATCCAAGCCTAGGTCAGCCACTTTCGCGCGATCAATATTGAGTTTGTAATCAGGCTGATCCACTTTCACATCCAATGTCGTGAAGTACATCATGCCCGACTTCGCCATAACCTCTTGCACTTTCAATGCGTAGTCATAGATCTCTTTGATATCGGCAGTGGATGCCAACACAATTTCAACCGGGAACTGGCCGCCACCCGGTAACGCAGGCGGGGTGATTGGTAAAATTCTTACACCGGCAATCGCCGATAACTTCTGCTGCACTTCCGGCATGATTTGAAAAACATCGCGATCACGCTCTTCCCAAGGCTTGGTCACCATTCCCGAAAAGCCACCGGTCGGAAACGTTAATTGGAAGGTGAAATCGGTTTCTGGAATGCTCAGAAAAGCCTCGTTTACTTGTTTTCCATAATGCGAAGCCTGATCTACCGTTGAGTTGGCCTGCGCATCCACAATTCCGAAAATAACGCCTTGGTCTTCTGTCGGTGCAAGCTCTTTTGCGGACATGCTGTACAAGGGAATACACAGCAGAGTAATGCCAATCCAGAAAATATAAACGCCTACGCGATTCTGCAAACTGGCGTCTAGCTTGCGCCCATACCATTCGCGGAAACGCTCAAAGGGTTTTTCAAGCGGTGCTTTTAAGCCGGTATGGGGTTTCAACATGCGCGAACCCAACATCGGGGATAAGGTGATTGCGACGATCGCGGAAATGGTGACCGCTCCCGCGAGCGTTATCGCAAACTCGCGGAACAAAGACCCAATCAAACCACCTTGCAAACCAATTGGGATATACACAGATGCCAAGGTCACTGTCATCGCCAAAATGGGCCCTGCCAACTCACGGGCAGAAACAATCGCAGCATGATATGGCTTCATGCCCTCTTGAATATGGCGCTCGATGTTTTCCACCATCACAATCGCATCGTCCACTACCAAACCTACGCAGAGAACGATTGAAAGCAGTGTGAGCAAGTTCAGCGAGAAACCGCAGACTTGCATAATAAAAAGTGCGCCGACTAACGACAAAGGAATCGCCAATACCGGAATAATGACCGAGCGACTAAAGCCGAGGAATAAAAAGATGACGATAACGATAATTAACAAGGTTTCCGTCAGTGTTTTTACAACTTCATGAATCGCCGCATCAATATATTCGGTTGAGTCATAGGCAACTGTTCCTGATAAACCCGTCGGCAATTCCGCTTTAATTGCTTCCATTTCCTTATTAACGGCCTTCATTACATCCAAGGCATTCGCATTGGGCGCAACCCAAACGCCCATAAATACCGCTGTATCTCCAGAGTAGTTAACAACTGTATCGTAGTTCTCTGCGCCTAAGGCAACGTCGGCAATATCACTTAAGCGGATGATGCCATCGGAAGAGTTGCGAATAACGAGTTGTTTAAATTCATCAACACTTTTTAAATCTGTATCAGCGCGCAAGTTAACCTGGGTGTAAGTACCGCGAGTTTGCCCCACTGCCGCTTGTACGTTATTTGCCGCTAATGCGGCACGCACTTGCACTGGCGTTACATTTAACGCCGCCATGCGTTCCGGCTTCAACCAAATGCGCATTGCAAAAGTTCTACCGCCCAACACATCGGCCTTTTGTACGCCTGCAACTGCAGTCAAACGCGGTTGAATGGAGCGGGTTAAAAAATCGGTGATTTGGTTTTGTTCAAGAATTTCCGAACTGAAACTTAAATAAGCTGCAGCGAATTGTGAATCAGCAGCTTCAATGCGAATCGCAGGCACTTCGGCTTCTGGCGGCAAATCGCCACGAACCTGATTCACCTTGGCTGATATTTCAGTCATGGCTTTGAGAGGATCGTAATTCAATCGCAAGTGCGCAGTGACGGTAGACATACCCATCGCACTTTGTGATTCGATGTAATCAATACCACCGGCAGAGGCGATAGCGCGCTCAATCGGCGTAGTGATAAATCCGCGCACTAATTCCGCGTTAGCACCAACATAAACGGTGTTAATGATAATGACGGAAATATCACTGCGCGGATATTGGCGCACAGTCAGGTTGGAACCTGCCTGTATACCCAAAATTAAAATAAGCAGGCTCACCACTATGGCGAGTACCGGCCGTTTGATAAAAATATCAGTAAATTTCATAAGTTAGGCTCATGGGCTTTGTGGCTTATGGAGTAAAACCGGTAGGGTTCTAACTCGCTCCCTGACAAGGAGCGAGTAACCGATGAAACATTAACTATCAGCAGGAGTTGGCTCAAGCTTGAATTCCGGCGTCGGCAACGCACTTACGGTCACTGCTTGGCCATTCAACAACTTGAAAGCACCTGCACTAGCGACTACATCACCCACTTTTAATCCATCAACGATTTCCACGAAATCGCCACGCGCTTTACCCAAGCGCACGAACTGCTGGCGCGCTTTAAATGTGCCCGGTTTTTCGCCTGCTTCGATTACAAAAACTGTATCGCCAAAAGGAGCGTAAATGACCGCCGTACTGGGCACAGCCAATACTTCTTGTGGATCAGACAAGGTCACTTTTGTTTCAACCGCCATACCAGGAATCAGCTGGCTTTTTTCGTTTTGCAGAAAAGACTGCACAATTGCGTTGCGCGTAACTGAACTGATTTCAGCGCCTATCGCGGTAATCTCACCCGTGATGGTTGCGTCCGAACCATCGCCCACATTAACCTCGACAGGCAGACCACGCTTCATTTGTACCAACCAGAATTGCGGCACAGGGAAATTCACACGCACGCTGTTGGTCGCTTGCAAAGATACGATTTCACCGCCCACTTGCAGGTCTTCACCCAAGTCAACCTGACGAAT